>JBMSQQ010000022.1:0-41160 GCA_049423385.1 Silvanigrellaceae bacterium
GCCGAATTGAACGTTCGCAGGGTGAGCAACAAGAAAAAATCAACCAGGCGTTGGGTGACAAGGACGCACTGATTGCCCGGGCAGATGGTCAGGCTCGCGGCATCGAAGCAGTCGCCCGCGCGCAGGCAAGCGCTATTGCAAGCGTAAGAGATGCGTTTGGTGATGCAAAAATCGCATCGCAATATTTGGTGGCCATGGAATATCTGAAACGCTTTGGCGAAATGACCAGCAAAAGCAACGACAAAGTTTTTATTCCATACGAAGCCTCCGGAGTGCTCAGTTCACTCGGAGGCATCTCGGAAATGCTCAAGTCGGGGACGCACGGCGCTCATTCGTCGACATCGAAGTTGTGATACACCGCCTGGACGTCGTCTTGCTCCTCGAGCTTTTCAAGCAGCTCGAGGGCGTTCTTGGCATTGTCACCAGACAGTGAAACCCGAGTGTCGGGAATCATTTCCAAACCCGCTTTGTCGAACTGAAGTCCGCCTGCCACAAGCGCATCACGCACTGAGGCAAAGCTGGTGGGTTCCGTGTAGACAGTCGCAAAACCATCTTCAACGACCACATCGTCGGCGCCAGCTTCGAGCGCCAACTCCATCACCTTGTCTTCCGTGACGGCACCCAAAGCGATATCAAACACGCCCTTCTTTTTGAACATCCACGCAACCGAGCCCATTTCGCCCATGTTGCCGTTGTTTTTGGTGAAGATCTTGCGCAATTCCGGGTTGGTGCGGTTGCGGTTGTCGGTGAGAACTTCAACAAGAATTGCCGAACCACCCGGGCCGTAACCTTCATAGGTGATTTCCTCGAAGGTCATGCCTTCCAGTTCTCCTGCGCCTTTCTTGATGGCCCGCTCAATGACATCCTTGGGCATGTTGTTGTCGCGTGCCCTGTCGACCGCCAGTCGCAATTTGGAGTTGAAGTTTGGGTCGCTTCCAGTGCGTGCTGCCACCATGATTTCGCGTGCCAGTTTTGTGAAAACCCTTCCACGTGCAGCGGCACTCGCAGCCATTCGACCAGCAACAGTAGCGTGACGACCCATGGGACATCCTTCCTTTGATACTATTTAACGCAGAAACTGAAATGACCTTTTTAACCCCGAAAACAACCAACATCCGAACTGCAACTTCAAGGAGCATTCATGACTCTCTGTCTTGTTTCGAGAACAACATAGTTACAGGGATGACAAACAGATGCCAAGAGCTCGACTTTGCCCCTGGGGGATCTTTCGATAATCTTTTCCGGTCACTCCTCGCAGGGAGATTTTTTCGTAATAATCCGGAGGACTTCATGGGACAAAGAAGGCAAAAGCAAGCACAGGAAAATTCAGGTCAGCCGCGGGTGGCCGTGGTCGGTGCCGTGCGCACCCCGTTTGTCCGCTCCTTTGGGGTGTTTGAACGAGAGACACCTCTCAGTTTGAGCTTGCGTCCGGCGACAGAGGTGATTGCCCGCACAGGCGCAAATGCTTCCGATATCGACGAAGTGATTTGGGGGGCGGTTGTTCCACAAACCAAGAACCCCAACATTGCCCGCGACATTGCCCTGTTTGCCGGCCTGCCGAAGTCGATTCCCGGTTACACCATCAACCGCGCGTGCGCGAGTTCGTTGCAGTCGGTGCAGCTGGCCGCCGATGCGATTCTTGCTGGCCGCAACCGGATGGTGCTTGCAGGCGGAGTTGAGGTTTTGTCTGACGTGCCAATCACGTTTTCAGATGAGGCAAGGCGATTTCTGACCCGACTTTCGCGAACAAAAACCATCAAAGAAAAACTTTTGATGATGTCGGAATTCAATCCCAAAGCCTTTTTGCCAAAGCCACCCGCACTGGCCGAGCCCTACACCGGATTCACCATGGGCGAACACGGCGAACAAATGGCTGTGAAGAACGACATCTCGCGCGAACGGCAAGATGAGTTGGCGATGGTGAGTCATCATCGTGCAGCCGCCGCCATCGAGAAGGGCTATCTGAAAGACGAAATTGTACCTGTGTGGTCGGGCGTCAACAAAGAACATTTCGTGGACGCAGACAACCTGGTGCGCGGTGACACTTCGCTGGAAGCACTGTCAAAGCTCAAGCCGGCATTCGACAAGCGCAACGGTACGCTCACCGCGGGCAACTCGAGCGCGCTCACCGACGGCGCCTCGGCAGTGCTGCTGGCAAATTCCAACTACGCCATTGAACATGGGCTGCCGGTGCTCGGATATGTTGTTGATTCCGTCACGGTCGCGGTTGATCCAAAAGATCAACTCTTGATTGGACCAGCCTACGCCATTCCAAGACTGCTTATGAAACACAACCTGAAATTGTCCGACATCGGGGTTTTCGAAATTCACGAAGCCTTTGCCGCCCAGGTTCTGAGTTGTCTGGATTCAATGTCGAACACACGCTTCTGTCAGGAAAAACTTTCTCTCGAAGGCGCATTTGGCGTGATCGAGTCATCGAAGATGAACATTGATGGCGGAAGCATCGCGTATGGACATCCCTTTGGCGCAACTGGAGGACGCCTGGTCGGACGCGCACTGCGAATCGCCCAGCGTACAGGTTCCCGATATGCGCTGGTTGCCATCTGCGCCGCAGGTGGAATGGGACAAGCCATGCTTTTGGAAACGCAGCAAAACTGAAGGGATGAATGAAATGAACAACACGATTCAATCGACCACCAAGACTCTTCGGGTTTCCTGGCAAGACAACGTTTGCATCATCGACTTTCACGATGAATCAAAATCATTGAACGCATTTTCACGCGATATTCTTGCAGACCTTGATCAGGTTGTGGCTCGCGCATTGGCAACCCCGAACATCGCAGGACTCGTCATCACTTCTTCCAAGCCAGGTTGCTTTGCTGCGGGTGTCGACATCAGCATTTTCGACACCCTCACAACGCAATCCGCTGGAGAAGAGGCTTCTGCAGCCCTGCATGCCGTTTTCCAAAAATTTGCCGACGCACCGGTGACCACCGTCGCTGCCATCAATGGAGTCTGCCTGGGCGGTGGCCTGGAGCTGGCACTCGCTTGTCACGTGCGGATTTGCTCATCGCATTCTTCGACTCAACTGGGGCTTCCCGAAATCCAGCTTGGCTTGCTGCCAGGCGGAGGAGGAACTCAAAGACTTCCACGCGTTATTGGAGTCGCACCCGCACTCGACTTGATTTTGACCGGAAAGAAAATTGACTCCAGAAAGGCTCTCAAACTTGGTCTCGTGAGTGAAGTTGTTCCGGAAAACCAGTTGCTGCGCAAGGCTGTCGAAGCGTGCAAACGAATTGCCCACGTTTCGCCGGACAAAAAATCGTCATCACTGGGATTCTTTGGCCAATTCAAGAGCGCGGATGACGTTCAAAAACTGGCTCTCGAAAAAAATCCAATCGGTCGAACCATCATCGAGCGCAAAACACTCGAACAGATTGAGAAGAACACCAAGGGATTCTATCCCGCTCCCAAAAAGGCGCTGGAGTCCTTGATGAAGGGACTTTCACGCCCACTCTCGGAAGGACTCAAAATCGAAGCCAAACTTTTCGGAGATTTGGTGGTCACTCCGGAAAGCAGATCGCTCGTGCATATTTTCCGAATTATCACAGCAGCAAAGAAGAACCCTTTCAGCGCAGATGCCCAGAAGGCTGCAAATGAAACAGTCTTGAAGCCATTGCTGTCGGGTGACACACTGGTTGGCATGATTGGTGCGGGACTCATGGGAAGCGGAATTGCAACAGTGCTTTCGGAAAAAAACATCCGTTGCGCATTGCTCGATCGGGATGGCGCCGGGATACAGCGTGGCCTGAAATCGGTTCAGGGTTATTTTGATGAGCGCATGAAAAAGCGACGAATTAAAAAATTCGATCGCGATGCCGCAATGGGTCGGGTGTTGCCTACAACGTCGCTTTCCAGCTTGTCGGGATCTCCCATCGTGATTGAGGCGGTATTTGAAGACCTCGCGGTCAAGCACGACATGTTGAAGCAATGTGAAGCGGCGCTGTTGAATGAAGACTTCATTTTTGCTTCGAACACCTCGAGCCTGCCGATTTCCCGCATCGCGGCTGCGGCGAAAAAGCCTGAAAATGTTGTCGGAATGCACTTCTTCTCGCCCGTACCGAAAATGCCTCTGGTGGAAATAATCACCACCTCTTCCACATCCCAAAGAGCTGGCAGTGCTGCATTCGACATCGCGGCGAAGATGGGCAAGAACATCATTGTCGTGAAAGATGGCCCAGGCTTTTATACAACCCGCATTCTGGCCTTCCTGATTGCTGAGGCGCTCAATATTCTCTCGGAAGGCGCCAGTATCGAATCGATCGACTCGGCTCTGGAACGCTTCGGCATGCCGGTGGGACCCATCACGCTTCTGGATGAGGTTGGTATTGATGTCGGTGCACACATTATCACAGTGCTGAAGGAGGCCTTCGCAGATAGGCTTCAAATCCCTGCAGAACTCGAGTCGATCATCGCCGAGGATCGCAAGGGAAGAAAGAACGGTCGCGGATTCTACACATACGTTGACGGCAAAAAAGACAAGCCCGACAGCTCCATCTACAAACACTTGAAACACGGTGATGATCGCAAACAGCTCGACATGAAGGTCATCGCCGATCGTTGCATGTATGTCTTCATGAACGAGGCTGCCCGCTGTCTTGACGAGGGAATCATCGACTCCACGGACACTGGCGACCTGGGAGCAATTTTTGGACTTGGGTTTCCACCTTTCCTTGGCGGCCCGTTCCATCATGCCCAGCAGATCGGTTACGCTCGTGTTGCCCAAACTTTGACAGAAATGTCGGCTGTTTATGGATCGCGATTCACACCTGCGGCACACTGGGCAAAGCCAGCACGGTGAGGACGGTTTTGACGCCTTCGGGTTGGAGCAATTTGAAGACACTCATTTGCTCCCGATACACCATGCAGGGTGCGTGACTGCGCGAACCAGAACAAGGGGTCAACGAGTTGAACGGCGTGCGCAAATCATCATTCATGGCCAACTCCATTGCCATTGCGTCGTTGACGTTGGCATGCTCGTTGCCGGCTTGTGAGTCGGCACCGCCGCAAGTCAAAACGGCAATTCCAATCTCGTGGGGCGAATCCAGTGCTCTTCAGTTGTCTCCCGAGACGGAATCAGCATCCATCCCCTGGCGTAAAATTGTTGTGCTCTCGCGCGGCGTGTTGACGATAGGTCTGCAAGCCAACGCACCTGGTGGCAAGGTCAACCTCAACGTGCGCAATGAAAGCGGGCGCAGAAGCATTTTTCAAAAGGAAATCGACCTTGCCCCAAACTCTCCCGTGAACGTGACCCTCAACGTCGAAGCAGGAACCTATTTCATGGTTCTGGAACCACTGCAGGGACAACTGCTGAATGCAGCGATTGCTGCGCGCTTTCAGCCCGAGGATCCCGATGCGTTGTCGGGACCCGACAAAGGACGTGATGGGGCGCAGACGCTCATGGCTGGACAACCCAAAGAGGGAGCTGTGAGCTACCGTGACAGCAACCGAACCGACTGGTTCAAATACGAGGTTGCCAATTCCGAAACCCTGCAATTCAAATTTCAAGCACTCGATCAGGCCAGGGGTGTGAAGGCAGAGTGCATCACGCCTACCGGACTCACCTTCGAACTCACAGGCCAGGACAAGCTCGTGGTGCGCGAGCCCGGGAGCATCTGGATTCGTGTTTACGCAGAGCAGGCAGATTCGGGGGGTGGTTATCGTCTGACAACCCTGAGCTCTCCTTTCATGGGAACCGAGCGCAAAGGCATCATCCTCAAGTACAACGCAACTTCGGCAACGATCAACATGGGAACCGACGATGGAGTCAGGGAAGGTCTCAAGGGCTACATTCAAAGACCCGATGGCTCGCTGCTGGACTTTGTTGTTGAAAAGGCCCTGCGCCGTTCGTCCACGGCAAAATCCAGATCAGCGTTCAAGGATGTTGATCTGAATCTGATGGTTCACTTCGAGAAAAACTGAGCCAGCCGGTTCCTCAGTCGATGATCCACGGCAACAGGCCGTCATTCAAATCCAAACGCCGATCTTCGGCAAAATCTGAATTTGCTTTCGGCATTGGTTCCGGTGCTTTGTCGAGGTATGCCGGCTTGAACCAACACAAGGGGCGCACGCCTGTGTCGAATGAGTCCGAGACGAAACATGAACTCGAGCGGGCTTCGTTTTCGGAAGAAATCGTATTTTGACCCAGCGGATTGCCACGGCCGGGAATGTTGTTGAAGTTGAATTCGCGAGTGCAACGCAAACCCATCAACATCGAATCGACCCGACACTGTGCCATGGGATGCGACACGATCAATTCCTTTGCAACACTGGCGTCGCGCCGTTTGATGGAAGGCATGCCACCCTTCGAGGTTTTACCTTCGAGTTCGGCATTGATGTCCACAGCCCGGTAAATCCGTTTGCAGAGATTGACTTCATTGCCTTCAGTGAAAAGCACTTCACAGCCCGAATCAGTCACATTTTGAAAGGTTGAGTTGATCTCGATTTGATCTCGCCACAGCTTTTTCGCGCAAGCTTGGGTTGCCCAATAATCGGCTTGTCCTTCGGTGGCTGCCCATTCATCCACGCTGTGCGAATAGAAGGGATATCCACCGATGTGATGACCCATCTCGTGACAAAGAATCAGGGTATAGGTGTCATCTGTTGCCGATGGGAATTTGGGAATTCCACCCCAGACTTTGATGAACCATTTTTTGTGATCATAGGAGCGGGTCGCCATCGCACCCGCACTGGTGGCTGTGAAATCAAGCTCGGTAAACAACCTGGCTCCGTGCGATGCAACGATCGGTTCAAAGAATTTGTGAAACTGCTGGAGCAAGGAACTCGCCTGTTGTTCGCTGATGGCCGCAACAGCAGACGGTTTGCGGACTGCGGGGAGCAGCTCAACAAAAATCATGAAAAAAACCAATGCTGTGATTCTGGAATTCAATGCGACTCCTTGATTGACAGGTTAGAGTCCGAGTCACCTCACAGCATTGGAAAATTTGTGAAAGTCAGTCGACCTTCACGGATTCAATCACGACAGGCTTCACGGGCACGTCACTGTGCATGCCGAAATTGGAAGTCTTTGTGGTTGCGATGTCGTCGACAACATTCATACCCTCGGTGACTTTTCCGAAAACGGTGTAACCACCGTTGTTGGGGAAATCGAGATAAGGATTGTCCACGAGGTTGATGAAGAACTGTGAAGTTGCCGAGTTCACATCTTTCGTGCGTGCCATTGCGATGGTGCCGCGCACATTCTTGAGACCATTGGACGCCTCGGTCTTGATGGGAGCTTTGGTTGCCTTCTGGGTCATCTTTTCATCAAAACCGCCACCCTGGATCATGAATTGATTGATCACGCGGTGGAAGATGGTTTTGTCGTAGTGACCCGACTTCACATAGCCAACAAAATTCTCAACAGAACCGGGTGCCTTTTCTTTGTCGAGTTCGATTTTGATGGTTCCCTTGTTTGTGACCATGGTCACCATGACTGCATTCGGATTCATCTTCTTCACCTCTTTGGCTGTTGATTTGTCTTTTTTGGCTTCTTTTTTTGCCTGCGACTTGTTGCCCGCTGCCTCGGTCTTGGTTGCTGACTTCTGCTCGGATGCCGAAGCGCTCGAGACGAAAAGAACCGCAATTCCCACAGCAATAGATTTGGTCATGTTGCAAAACGAAATCATGAAATCCTCCTTGGTTTTCATTCATTGGAAACATTCAATGTTGATTGACGTCGATTCCCCAAAACACTCCCGATTCTTCCTTCACCAACGACACGAATGCTTGCGGCGACATCGCCTCTCGGTTCTTTCCGTCACGGTAACGTGGAGTGATGGTTCTGTGCTCAACTTCCTTGTCACCAATCACAAGCATGTATGGAATTTTTCCAACCTGTGCCTCGCGCACTTTGGCCGAGAGTGTGTCGTTGCTGAAGTCGCAATCCACACGCACGCCAGCTGCAAAGAGTTGTTGGCGCACCTGTTCGCCCCACTCGACGCAAGATTCCTTGACGGTCACAATTCGTGCCTGAACGGGTGCCAGGCCAATCGGGAAGTGACCTGCCGTGTGCTCGATGAACACACCCATAAAACGCTCGACTGAGCCCAATACGGCGCGATGGATCATCACCGGAACTTCAGGCTTGTTGCCCGCAGAAACATAGGACGCACCCAGGCGACCCGCTGTCTGGAAGTCGAGCTGGATGGTTGCACATTGATGAAAGCGACCAATGGCATCCTTCACCTTGATGTCGATCTTGGGTCCATAGAATGCGCCATCGCCTGGGTTGAGGATGTAATCGATGCCTTCGCTCTTGAGCGCTTCAACCAACGCGTTCTCCGCCGTGTCCCAGAGCTCCTCGGCACCCACACGCTTTTCAGGACGGGTCGAGAGGTAGAATTTGACTTCGTCAAATGTCAGATCTCGATAAGCTTCTTGCACGAATCTCAACGCGAGCTTCATCTCATTCTGGATTTGCTCGGGCGTGCAGAAAATATGGCCGTCGTCCTGCGTGATGCGGCGAACGCGCGTCAGACCATGCACGGTTCCGCTCAACTCGTTGCGGTGCACCACTCCAAATTCAGAATAGCGCAAAGGCAGTTCGCGATAGCTGCGCAAACCCGATTGAAAGACTTTGACGTGCGCCGGGCAGCTCATGGGTTTGATCGCGTATTGCTGCTCATCAACTTGCGTAAAGAACATGTTCTCGCGGTAGTTGTCATAGTGGCCACTCATTTTCCACAAGTCCACATTCATCACTTGCGGAGTGTGGATTTCGCGGAATCCGAACTCAGCCTGCTTGCGGCGGATGTAGTTCTGCAAAAGCACAAACAGCTTTGCGCCGTTCGGCAAAAAGAATGGAGCGCCCACGGCGGATTCTGGAATCAAAGTGAAAAGCTCGAGCTGTTTGCCCAACAAAACATGGTCGCGTTTTTTGGCTTCCTCGAGCATGTGCAGATAGGCGTCGAGGTCTTTTTTGTTTGCCCAGGCCGTTCCATAAATGCGCGTGAGTTGGTCGTTGTCTTTGTTGGCACGCCAATATGCACCAGCAATGCTCATCAATTTGAAAGCACCCAACTTGCCCGTGCTCGGAACGTGAGGTCCACGGCACAGGTCGCCCCAACCACCCATTTCGTAAATCTTGATGGCTTGATCGGCAGGAATGTCCTGAACGATTTCTGCCTTGAATTTTTCACCAATGCCAAGGAAATGCTTCGTTGCTTCATCACGCGAAACAACCTTGGGTTGCACCTTGAAGTCCTTGGCAACGATTTCCTGCATCTTCTTTTCGATGGCTTCAAAATCGTTTGAACTGATCTTCACACCCTCGGGAGGCTTCACGTCATAATAGAATTGGTTTTCGACAACCGGGCCGATGGTGATCTGTGTTCCCGGAAAGACATCCTGGATGGCCATGGCCATCAGGTGAGCCGTGGAGTGGCGAATCACTTCCAGTCCATCGGCTGAAGTCCCGACAACGATCTCGATTTTCTCACCACCGCGCAGTTCTGTGCTCAGGTCGGTGATTTGTCCGTTGATCTTTCCTGCCACAGCATTGCGGGCAAGACCCGGCCCAATGTTGGCAGCCACGTCGGCAAGCGTACAGGGCGAGGGAAGAGTACGGGTCGACCCATCGGGCAAAGAAACACTGACTTGTGAGCTCAAAGGACAAACCTCCGGACGAACAAAAGCACAAATGGAGACAGAAATGTTTATGACAGGCTCGTTTTATGCGCAACCGAATCACCGGTCGGTTGCGTCAGGCAGGGGAACAAGTAAACATTCTGCATCAAAACTAAGCATCCTATTTATGCAGCGAGATTCGTCGCCAGAATCTCGATTAGCGGGGAGCGAGGTCGCGAACGAGAAAATTGGCCAACATCACACATTCCCAACCCATCGAACGATTCCAAGCCTCCCTGGACTCATCGCGTTCGAAGCTCCACTCAGCACGCTCGAGCGGTTGAGTGGCTGGGCACCAGTCCAGGGTCTTGGCAACAACTTCTGGCATGGCCCTCAGCGAAAGATACGCAAAAAAAGGATTCCGGGGCTGCCGCGTAGCCAGCATTTGGCTCAGCGATGCCAAGGTCTGTGACTTTTGCCCCATTGATTGGCGTATGAGTGCATTGACTCCCGCCAGATGCATCTCAAAACCGGGAGGCGCGAATTGCGCCTGCAGCAGTGCCATGACCGAATCTTCGACAACCGAAGCATTCATCTTCTCATGCGTTTGCAGGCCAAGGAATTCCCACACATCGCGAAACAACATCCAAAAACCGGGGGTGAAATCACAGCGATTGTCGGTGCTTTGCGCGCACAGCCGGAAATCATTTTTCTCTATCCAGTTCATCCACCGTTGCGCCAGTTCCACATCGCGAGTCGCAACCAGGTAAGCCAACACGCCAACAGCCATATCGCGCGAGAAACTGTTGATGGAATCTGCTTCGACCCGCGTGGATGCCCGCCACATGCGGCCATCGGTTCCTTGCGAACGCCTGACCGCCTCACAACTCACGCCGTCGCCCGACAAACACAACAACCCATTGAATAAAGCGGCATCGCCGACGTCACAGTTTTCTTTTGCAACCGAGGAATCACAGCGCAGCGACCAAGCGAGGATTTGCCCACGGCGCTCCTGCAGAAGATGAATATTTTGAGGGCTTAAAAAAGTCTTGGCCGACAAAGTCTGAGCAGAAGTGCTTGCAGGAGATTGTTTACATGAGGGGATAAAGAAGACAGAAGCCAACAGAAGTACCCGAATCTTCAGCCCAAAACAAAGCCCAGCGAGTGGCAAATGACCTCTTTTGTGAAAAGAAAATGCCATCGCCACCTCCCGATATTAAGGTCGGAAAACGCGCACAAATTCTTGACTTGTGTAGGGGACCGCACAATTGATAAGACTGAAGTGACGTCGCTCTAACCTTAGGAAATTGCATATGCTTGATCTATCTCCGTTCATAAAAGCACTGGCGAGCCTGGATCGCGCTGTTCTGCGTGCACAGGCGAACCCACAGGACGAAGAGTTGCGCGACGCCACAATTCAGCGTTTCGAATACTGCTTTGAACTCAGCTGGAAGATGCTCAAGCGACAGCTGGAGTCAGATCTTCCAAATCCGGCAAGTGTCGACGGCATGTCATTCAAGGAACTGATGCGGGAAGGCTTTGAGCGCGGGTATATCACCGACCCGGAAGAATGGTTTGTCTTCAGAGAACATCGCAACACGGTGGCTCATGTCTATGACGAATCCAAGGCCAAGATCGTGTTTTCTTCCGCCGTGAAATTGAATGCTGTAGCTCGATCTCTACTTGAATCGCTCAAATTGAAAAACAAAGGATGAGCGCATCATTATCGAAAAAAAACACCATCAAATTTTAATGAAAGTCATCAAATCACATCTTGAAAACAACGAGGTGTGGCTTCATGGCTCACGTTCGGGCGACTCGCCCAAACCGCATTCAGATGTTGATCTTGTGATCGTGGATCCGCCTCTCGTCTCAGAAAAAACACTTTCGCTGATGAAGCTGGAATTCGAGGAATCAAATCTTCCCTTTAGGGTTGATATTTCTATTTGGAGCCAACTTTCTGATTCATTTCAGAAGATCATCAAAGACAAACACGAAATTTTTTATTTGCCACCCAAAACCTGACCTGACTCATTCCCACTGAAGGCTCAGCAACAATTCGCGGTGACGTTCGAGTATTCCTTCAAGACTGGAAATTTCTTCGCGCGTGAACCATCGCACTTCTGAAATCTCGGAAGCTTGAATTTTCCAGCACGAAATTTCCTCGACCGTGGCAGTCCTGTCAGCTGCGAAAACGATTTCGAGCATCGGAAACTTTTCGCTCGTACAGGTTCGCACAAGACGCAATCCAACATCAGCCTGAACAGTTCCTTGCGACGGCCAACCCAACTCTTCTCGAAGTTCTCGACGCAGACCTTGCTCTGGAGTCTCGGGCCAGGCGACGAGTCCGCCGGGCAATCCCCACGGCTTGACACGACCTTTGTGCTTCAAAAGACAGACACGGGAATGCTCGTCGCGGATGATGGCTAAACAACCCACCGTCCAGTGAGGGCCAAACACGCGCAGCCAGATTCGGGTCAATTGCGAACGCAATTTCAGCGAAGCCGCTGGCAACACTTCATTGAAGTTGCTTTTTTGGAAAACCACGATTGCTCACACTCCGCATCACCCTTGAACTGGAACGAATCTACCAGACCTTGTTATCTATTCCATTGTTTCTCGGGCGCAGTCAAAGGCGATACGGACAGTGCGAACTACAATTCTCATGGCAACAACAGTTTGCCTTTTGTGCCCAAGTCCGTGCAAGCCGCATCCACCTCCGGAACCGTGGTGGTACTGTAAGCCCAGACTGTTGTACCGTTGGATACATTTTGACAGCCTTTTATTTTTCCAGTTTTTGGGCAAGCCACTCCTTTCGAATAAGTCCCTTGCTGCAAAGGACAGCCAAACTCAATCAGGCCAATCTCAGCCGCCGTGAACGCATCCGTGCAGAGCAGGCCTCCCAAATTGCATGACGAGACTGTTGAAGTCGGTGCTGCAGTTGGTGCTGCAGTTGGTGCTGCAGTTGGTGCTGCAGTTGGTGCTGCAGTTGGTGCTACGGTTGGTGCTACGGTTGGAGTTGGAGACAAGAGCGAGTCGCACTTTCCTGCACTCACCAGAGTTTTCCGCGCAGCTAAGTTCAAGCTCGCATCTGGATGATAGGGTGTGAATACAAGGTTATAAGTTTGCGAAGCAGAATTCATGCAAGCTCGCTGCGTATCAACCCTTTCGACAGTGCAATAACTTTCGGCTGCGACAGAAAATTCCGAGCGAGTAGGATACAATGGATCTAAAGCTGATATTTCGCACAAACCTGCAGCAAGCAATCCAGGACATCTGCCTTCAGCAAACTCGATTGTCTTATTCTGTCCGACCCAGCCGGACTTGTAGTTGAATCCAGGAAAATTCTTACAACTTGCATCAATTGAAGAATTACCTCCGCTCAGAAAAATTTGTTTGCAATTTGCGAATGTATTGCTGCTGCTGCCAGCAATTTTACCCACAATTGTTCTGCATCCGCCTATTTCACCAGGATCCACTATTTGCGTTGCAACTCCAGTAGCCATCTCTCCATCTGCATTCTTTGTAAACACGAGAAGATTTGAGACATTCAATGGACTAATTGCAGCGGGAAGCAGGCTGAAAGTGAGGTCCTTGCCTGCCGCTGGAAGCTCGACTATCGGAGTGGGTCCTTGCTTGGTCGATGGGCTTGACCCAAAGTAAACAACATAGTGGGTAATGTCGCTTTCACTCAGAGATTTCCTGATGACGATATCGCCACTGATTTTGCCATCACTCCACTTTACATTGGTAAATGCAACGGAGGCTGCAGCATTCACCGGAACACCCTTGTCGATAATTGCAACGCTGGCGTGGCCGACGGGGGCCGCGCTGACCGTTCCCAAGAGACTGTCCAGATAAGCAATCAAGCTTGCTTTTTTCGCGGCCGTCAGCATTGAACCCGCAGGCATGGTTCCGGCAACAACAGCACTTTTGGCAGACGCCGCAAAAGCCTTCCAATCAGCCTCAGTGCCATCTGCCTTATTCCAAGATTGAGCAGCACCCCCCATCGCGGAATGGCAACTAACGCAGAGCGTTTTGGCTTCAGTTAGAGTCATGGGTACCACGCTGTTGGTCGTACTTACGCCCCCAAACATTTCTCCGTCAGCATTTTTTGTGAATACGAGTAAATGCGTAGCATTTGCAGGTTTGATGGTGCCTGCTGGCAACATATGACTGATGTCTGTTCCGGTTTTCGGCAGTGTCGCTACAGGAGTATCACTTTGTTTTGTTGAAGAGTCTGAACCAAAATAAACCACGTAATGAGTAACATCAGATTCGTTGACGGCTCTTTTTATTGATATGTTGCCGGCAATTTTTCCACCGTTCAAATCGGTGTCAGTGAATGAGACAGCTACTGCTGCATTGACAGGAACACCCTTATCAATGATCTGCACTGCGGCACCGGTCGCCATTTCTCCGTCATTATTTTTTGTAAACACCAGAAAATGTGTGGCATTTGCAGGCTTGGCGGTTCCCGCTGTCAAGCGTGCAATCAGGTTCTGCCCGGTCTTTGGAATTGTCGCAATTGGAGTCAATTTTGTTGAAGCGTTTGAGCCGAAATACACAACGTAATGTGTCAGGTCCGATTCATTTGCAGCTTTTGTGATTGAAATGTTGCCGTCAAGTTTGCCACCGGTAAGGTTTGTATCCGAAAACGAAACAGAACTCGCAGCATTTTTTGGAATACCTTTATCAATTAGCTGTGCGTTAACAGCCTGGATTTTTTCTCCATATTGATTTTTTGTGTACACGAGAAGGTGTGTGGCATTTGCAGGTTTGATGGTGCCATTCGGTAACGCACTTGAGATATTCTGACCAGTCTTTGCAATTGTCGCAATTGGAGTTGCGCTTTGTTTAGTTGATACCCCGGAACCAAAATACACAACGTAGTGTGTGATATCCGATTCGTCGACAGCTTTTGAGATTGAGATCTTGCCACCGATTCTTCCTCCGTTCAAATCATCATCAGTGAACGCAACAGAGACTGCAGCATTCACCGGAGCACCTTTGTCTGCAATCGGAACAGCTACACCTTGTGCCATTTCACCTTCAATATTTTTCGAGAACACGAGCAGATGCGTGGCATTGGCGGGTTTGACCGTTTCTGATGGCAAGGTTGAAGTAAGATTTTGACCGGTTTTTGCAATTGTCGCGATTGGGTCAGGGCTCAGCTTTGTTGAAGCATTTGAGCCGAAATACACGGTGTAGTGTGTGATATCGGTTTCGTTCGCAGCCCTGGAGATCGAAATTTCTCCGCCGATCTTTCCCAATGCAGTGTTGTTGTCAGTGAATGCAACAGAAGTCGCCGCATTCACTGGCACACCTCTGTCAAATATCAATGTTGAAACTCCTTGACCCATCTCTCCATCGGCGTTTTTCGTCACAACGAGCATGTATTTTGCCTGGTCAGGCAATGCTGTATTTTTGGGAAGAGCGTAGGTCAGATTTGTTCCGGTTTTAGGCAACACCGCAATGGGAGTCGAGTTCAGCTTGGAATACGAATCAGCACTCCAGTACAACACATAATGGCTCAAATCATCTTCTGCGAATGCCCTTGAAATCGACACAAGCCCATCTACTTTTCCACCGTTAATGTTTTCGTCTCTGAAGTTCAAACTTGTTGGCCAGTTGCTGGGGACTCCTTTGTCGACAATTAAAATCCCAGGGCCCAACTTCATCTCGGCATTCTGGTTTTTTGTGCGGACAAGGATATGCGTTGCATTGATTGGCTTCGCTGTGCCATTGGGGACATTGATGACGAGCTCGCCCGCCCCCTTCGACAAGGTTGCAATGGGAGGGGAATTCAGGAGCTTTGTTTTGTCGTCGGATCCCCAATAGACCACATAATGCGTGATGCTGCTTTCGTCGGTGGCTCGGCTGATCTTGATTGATCCGCTCAGAAAGCCACCTCGCTCCGCCATGTCGTCAAACGCAAGACTCACTGCTGCAGAGTTGGGTGCATTATTAGATATCATTGCATCCTGAGAGCCGTTTGTCTGTTCCAATGCAACAAGCTGCTTATCGATTTGACCACAGGCAACAACCAGACAGCTGGCACATGAAGCAAAAGTCGTCACAACGGACGTCTGAACGAGATTGCGCAAAACTTTCATGGCCAACTCCTCAAGTGCTTCTGGAAAACTGAGCGTTGGGATCGGCTGTAGGTCAACAGGACTTTAAAGCAGTCTTAAATATCTATAATCTTTGATTTTTTAAACAAGCCAACAGAGCCAAAGAGGTCGAACCCAGAACAGCCTGTCGCAAATCGGTCTGCTCTGAATGTCAGCATTAAAACGGTTCAACCCTTGCCCGCCGCGGATTGTTGCGTGTAAACCACTGGTCGCACATCAAATCCTTTTTTTTGGGGGTTGTTTTCGTGGATACATCTCGTCTCGTCATGGTTTTTCCTGGTCAGGGCAGCCAAACCGTCGGCATGGGCCGTGAGCTGGCAGAAAACTTCTCCGAATATCGCGAAGCGCTCGCCGAAGCATCCGATGCACTCGGATATTCGATGGAGCGCTTGTGCTTCGAGGACCCCGAAAAACAACTCAACTTCACAGAATATACACAGCCAGCCTTGTTGGCGAGCAGTGTGGCGACACACCGCATTTTGGGCAGCAGAGGCAATTTGAAGTCGGTGACTGCCGTCGCCGGCCACAGCCTCGGCGAATATTCGGCTCTGGTGTGCGCGGGTGCACTCGGCTTTGCAGATGCTCTCAAGGCCGTTCGTTTCCGTGGGCAGGCAATGCAGCGAGCTGTTCCGGTGGGCGTCGGTGCGATGGCTGCCTACGTTGGAGCGCAAGGTGAACGCGTTCTGGCGATCTGCAAGGAAGTCAGCACACCGCAAGCAGCCGTTGAGCCAGTGAATTTCAATTCCCGTTCACAGATTGTATTGAGTGGCCACAAGCAAGCCGTCGACGCAGCAGTTGCGCAAATCGCAGCAGAAAAACTGGGACGAGGATTGCCGCTGCCCGTCAGTGCACCTTTCCATTCCAGCCTGATGCAGCCTGCCGCCCGCGAAATGCAGGAATATCTGGAAAACGTGGCAATCAACGAACTCAAGACGCCTGTTTATGCCAACGTCGATGCCAAGAAATATTCCGCAGGAAATTACACCAAGGCACAGCTTGTGAAACAAATTGCGAGCGCGGTTTTGTGGACGCAAACTCTGGATGGAATACAGACGATTGAGCAACCCACTCTTTGGTTGGAAGTGGGCACGGGAAGTGTTCTTCAAGGGCTTTGTAAAAAAACTCTCGACAATCCGGCAACAGCGGGTACACAGGACCTTGAGTCCGTGAAGACCATCTTGAACGCACTTGGAGCCTGAACGCGTGGCAAAACTGAAATCGAGCGATGACATCCAGATGATGCGCGCGGCTGGTCGACTGGCTGCGGAGACCCTTCGTCACGTCGGGCAATTCGTCAAACCTGGCGTCTCGACAGAAGAGATCAACACCATCGTCCACGATTACATCGTGTCGCATGGCGCATATCCGAGTCCGCTCAATTACAAAGGCTTTCCAAAGTCGGTTTGTACAAGCATCAACGACGTGATTTGTCATGGGATTCCACATCCAGACGTCAAACTCGTTGAGGGCGACATCATCAACGTCGATGTGACGGTCACACTCAACGGCTATTTCGGTGACACATCCCGCACATTCTACGTTGGCGAAAAAATCCCGGACGATCGACGACTCGTGACTGAAACGTCTGCAGAGTCACTCGCACGTGCTCTGGCAGTGTGTGAACACGGCGTCCGTGTTGGCGACATTGGCCACGCCATCCAGAGCTACGCTGAATCGCGCGGTTGCAGCGTCGTTCGTGATTTTGTTGGGCATGGAATTGGTCGGGTCTTTCATGAAGAACCTGCCATCACCCATTATGGTCGCGAGGGCACCGGTTCAAAGCTGGTGCGCGGAATGTGCTTCACCATTGAACCCATGATCAACGGTGGCGACTGGCGCAGCAAGATGTTGAAGGATGGCTGGACTGCCGTCACTCCCGACGGCAAGCCGAGCGCCCAGTTCGAACACACGATTGCACTTGTCGGCGAAGGAATTGAAATCCTGACAGCTCTGCCGGATGACCCGATTGCTTTGCGGGCAAAGGAACTCGGAGCGAAAATTCTTTGGCCCGAACTCGGCTGAATTGCCTTTCAGACGGCTTCCAGGATCCTTTCCAAGACATCATTGCAATGGTCTCGCCTCCGACGCTTGTCCAATCTAAATTTCCCTTGTGTCAATCAACACAAGGAGAATGCCATGAGCAACATAGACGTTTGGCGCAATCGCTCGTTGATTCCATACCGCTTTCTGGGTTCACCAATGTCTTCCAATTTTTTTCGACGCATGGACAGACTTATAGAAGATGTCATGAACGACTTTTCAGATTTTGGCAGTCGTGAAGGCTCCATCCAAAACTTCGAACCGCCTTGCGACCTGAACGAGACGGACGACGAATATCATTTGTGTCTTGATTTGCCCGGCCTGCATGCCAAAGACATCAACGTTGAAGTCATCGGCAACACTGTTGTTGTCTCGGGCGAGCGCAAGGTCGAGCGTAAAGCTGAAAAAGGCGGAACCCATTATCACGAGAGACGATTGGGAGCTTTCGAACGACGACTTCAGATGCCTGAAAACATCAATGTCGAAAAAATTCAAGCAAACTTTGATGCGGGCGTTCTCACTCTCAAGTTGCCAAAAGCAGGCCACTCGCAAAAGAAGAAAATCAACATCATCGAATCCTCGACCCATCCGGGTGAAGTGAAAATAGAGGGCAAAAAAGAAGGAACATCGGAACACAAGAAGTCAGCTTGAAGTGGGGGATGTTCGGCATGAAAATCTTGAAACGAATCTTGGTCGCCGCAAATTCACTGGCGCTTTGCGCTTCAATCGCGACACCTGTCTTCGCTCGACAAACCTTGCCGAACACCCACGCAAACACTCAGGAGATTCAAAATCCTGGCTGGCCCATGATGATGGGTGGCTGGCACTACAAGAGTCCCTACGGTGGAATGTTTTTCAACGGCACGCCCATCAGTCTCGATGGAACAATTGTTGAATTCTCAACCTTTGTCCCGCAGCCGAGGATGATGAGCGGGAATTTGATTGTTCTAAAGACCGAAAAGGGCAACCGCACCATCCACCTGGGACCGCGCTGGTACATTCGTGAACAAAATCTCGAACTCAAGGTCGGAGACCGGATCAGTGTTCAAGGCAATCAGGTCAACCAAGGAAAGACCGAAATCGTGTTCGCATCCAAGATTACGAAAGGTCAGCAGACGTGGATTCTGAGAGACCCGGAAGGGATACCGAATTGGTGTGCTCAAAGACCCGCCGCACCGCAAAACGGCAAGGAAAACTCCAGCCAGGATGCCGACAAAAAGTAATTTAAATCAATGATTATTGAATCTTGAAAATACCTATAAAATTTACAAAAATGCCGTATTGACGGTGCTTATGGCGTCTGATATCCACAGCCGCGGTTGCAAGAAAGTGTTCAAACGACACTCGATTCAAGACAGACCGGAGGTTTCTCATGTTCTCATGGCGCCCAAGTTCCCTGTCCCAAGCACGCAAACCTCTTCTGTCTTTGCTGTTCACAGGCTCAGCAGTCCTTCTGGCCACTCCTGCGTTGGCCCGCAACCGCTCCCATGGTCGCCCTTCGAACGGAAACAATCCACCACCCGCAAGCAACAATGAAGCACCCAAATCCAACAGCCCAGTTGTTGTTCCTGGCTGCGGAAGCGATGCAACGATAACAATCGCAACATACAATGTTGAAAACTTCTGGGACGACATCGCGGAAAATTCCGGCGCGCAAAATTACGACGAATATAAAAAAGACGGTTCCAATTGGTACTCGGGTCAAATGGCGAAAGCCAAGGCCCAGAGCCTCGCCGAAGCAATCCGCATGGCGGGCGCACCCGATATCGTGGCGATGCAGGAATTCGAGAGCGCAAACAATACAAGCCGTTCACTTGAAATCCTCAAACCCTACGTCGAATCCATGGGCTACAAGTACTTCGCACTTGGTCAACAAAACCCGAAGAACCCCGTTGCAATCACAACAGCCGTGATGAGCAAGTTTCCAATCACCAAAAACGACCGATTGGATTTCGCGATGAAGGAGGGGCAAATCAGTGGTCACTCCCTTGAAAACGACTCTCTCGATTCAATGAATTCCTCTGCCCGCGATCCGCAGGTGGTGACAATTGATGTCAAAGGCCAACCCGTGCGCATTTACACAGCCCATTGGAAGAGCCGCCGTGGCGACCGTGAATCCGGCAATGCAATGCGATTGGCCACCGCAGAACTCATCAAACAAGATATCGACGACCAAAAGAGCACCAATGCAAATGCAGACATCCTCGTGATGGGCGACTTCAACTCCGATTACAACGAACGCCCGCTGCAATACGGAATGAATTCGACCGACGACAAGAACCATTTGAAGTTGGATCTTGCCAGCGACAAGATGTTCAACCTTTGGTTTGAACTTCCTTCCAGCGAACGCTGCTCATACATGCACTCAGGTGAGCTGCAATGTCTCGACCACATGCTCGTGAACTCCAGCCTGTTCGACGGCAAGGGCATTGATCTCGTCGAGCAAAGCTTCCAGGTTATTGGTCACAATGGCGGCGAAGCTGCTCAAAAACTCTTACGCAACGATGGCCGGACACCCAACCGCTGGGGAATGCAAAAGAACAACGGTCGAGCGTTCTTCACGGGCACGGGCTATTCTGACCATCTTCCACTCGTTGCAACATTCAAGATTCCAAGCCTCTGCAAGGCGACCCGCTGAGTTGTTGAGCGAATAGGTCAACCCACTCAGCATCCCATTCCAAATCGGAAGGGCATTGCACAACCTGTCCAGGTTGTGCATTGTTTTTATTGCCGACAAGGCGCTTTTTGAGTTTCTCGGGGTCATGCGCGGACAAGCTTCTGCAGGGAGGATGACCATGCGAAAAAAACCGCGAAAAGTAGCGAGTCGCAAAAGAAAAAAGAGAGAAAGATATACAGACGACGAAACCCCCGGCCCAGACTCCCTGGAGAAATTGCCTCCAATCAACCGTCGGGATTTGCCGTCACAAAACGATCCCGGAGTTGCACATTGTCCGATAGCCACGAACTGGAATTGCTGAGCATCATCGAAGTCCAAAACCAGAAAAGCTGTCCTTGTGGTCATGACTACCGCGACCACATGGTCAGCCAGATTGGTGAATACACCGGTTGGGGCTGGTTTTGGGTTCTTTTTGGGGTCACCACCGAACCCGTTCGGGTGAAGTTTGTATGCAGGCGCTGCCAGACAACTGTGGGTGTCAGTGAGGATCGGCGAATCCTGAGGCGTGACGTCTAGAGCGCTCCACTCCTGGCAAGCTCGATAGACTCGGCTGCTTTATTGCGGATGAGCGCTTTTTCCTCCTCTGGCTTTTTATTCCAAACACTCCACATCATACCCATACGCCGCGCAAACGATGGTCTCGAGACCTTGAGACGTTGAGTTTCATCGATGAAATTCCAATAGAGAGAGTTGAACGGGCATGCTTTTTCGCCTGTCGACTGTTTCGGGTCATACCTGCATTCGCTGCAATAGTTACTCATCTTGTTGATGTAGTTTGCTCCGGAAACATATGGTTTTGTCGCAAAAACTCCGCCGTCCGCAAATTGGCTCATCCCAAGAACATTGGGCGTAACAACCCATTCATATGCATCCAGATATACCGACCAAAACCATCGATTGACCTCATGTGGATTGGTTTTCGTGAGCAGCGCGAAATTCCCCAGGACCATCAATCTTGGAATATGGTGAGAATAAGCATGTTGACGGACACTCTCGACGTTTTTTGAAAGACAATTGAGCTTTGTGTTTGTGCCCCAGTACAATGGTGGGAGTTTTCCATTGAAGCCAAAAAAATTGCTGGCGGAATAATCGCTGTCGTGGCGAAGGTAAATCAACCGTACAAATTCACGCCAGCCAATGACCTGACGAATGAATCCCTCACGCGAGGAGAGAGGAACATCTCCATTTGCCTGCTCAACCGCAGCGACAATTTCCCGGGCAGACAAGATTTGGATATTCATGGGCGCGGAAAGGCCTGAATGAAAAAGTCCATTTGATTGGCCAACCATGGCATCTTCATAAGGTCCGAAAAGCGACAGCCTTTTCGAAACGAATTCCTCCAAAAACATCAGTGCCGTTTTTCTGTGTGTCGGCAACCTTGGTCTGGTCCAGCTGCCAAAGCGGTCCGCTGGAACATGTGGCCGGAGCATTTTCTCAACTTTTGAAAAAATTTTTTTATCCGTCTCGTCGAACCAGTCCTGATTGAGAAAATCTTCGGGCAGATTTTGAATCAGATGTTTGTCGGGTGGCTGCCGATTCTGCTCATCAAAATTCCACGCACCTCCCTGGGGTTCGCCATTTTCCATCAGGATATTCAACTTTACTCGCATTTTTCTGTAGAAATTTTCAAGCAGGTAGGGTGGCTTCGGAGGCAAAAGGGAATCATCGGCAAGAAAGAACGGGTTGTCATGATAAACAACACTTGCCTTGAGATCTTCTTGGATCCATTTCTTGGCACGAGGTTCCGAAGGTTCCACAACGTGGAGTTCCGAACATTCTTCATCATCGACAACTTGAGAAAATGTCTTCAGCGAACCCTCGACATACTTGAATGGTAGTGAGGGGTGGCTCCGCTGCAATTCCATTGCAAAACGCCGCATGCAGGTGAAAAGGTAAAGCAGTTTCTGTGGGTGATAAGGCATCCATCCCGTGCGCGGAATAGACTCAATCATCATCAAACTCTCACCCGCCGACCATTGCTTGCGCTGCAGAAATGGATGGCCGGAGCTCAGTTGATCACCAAGGATCAAGTAAATTGTTTTTTTCATTGCCCCGCTTCCTTTGTTTCTTACGTGCTCAAACGATTTAATCGGATTTATTCATTTGTGGAAGATAACGCTCCTTCAATGGAAGACAATTCGCCACGGTCGTAGCATCCGAACTGAGAGGCCAATTTTTTGGCTCGATTCATCAGGAGGAGGATTGATTCATGGCAAACGACCAACACGGCAAGGAACTCAAATCTTCAGAATCCCAGAAGCGAACCACGGGAAAAATGACTGTCGAGGAGGCTGGTCGACTTGGCGGAGAACGGACAGCGCAAACCCGAGGCCACGAATTTTATCAATCCATCGGCCGCAAGGGCGGCGAAGTTGTCAGCAAGGACAGGCAGCACATGTCTTCGATAGGACGAAAAGGCGGAGAAGCTGTCAGCAGGGACAGGGCCCACATGGCTCTGATTGGTCAAAAAGGTGGTGAAGCACGTAGCCGCCACTTCAAGGCCCAGCAACAGGAAAAAAGGAAAATCGGAGAACCACTTTCTGGCCAGACGACCAGTGAAAAACCTGCGGATGCCTCCGACTTCAACAAAAAAGCTGGAGAACAGGAAAAAGCCGGCTGACATCCACTTGACGGAGCCGTGCATCACGCACTCCAGATCGCACGATTTTGATGGGGTTCGAACGTCTCCACCCGTTCATCCCCCTCTCATCGCGTTTTGCAGTTTATCGGCCTTTGGGCTAAGTTCCAGCGCTGTCGGCCGGGTTGAACCCCAGGCTCGACGAGCGAAGAACAGACAGTCAAATGGCTCTGGTGGAGAATTTCTCTCATGGCAAACGCGGCGACACCCTCGAAGGCATGGCTCAACGAAGTTGAGCTTCTCGATACCGTTTTGGAAAAACCTGATCTCAGCACTTCGGCTTTGGCAAATGCCCCGGCAGACGGCACCAGTGGCGTTCAAGGAGCAATTCAACAAGACTTGCTGGCAAACTTGCGTGTTGGACTCGACACAGCTGTGCCATGGTTCCTGAACCAGATGCCGCCACTGTACCAGTTCATCACACCACGTGATGAACGCCTCGAACACCTCACGGAAATCGTCTCGGGCAAGGTTCTTTCCGATGGTCAGGAAGTCGAACGCTGGAACAACCAGACACAGTGCTCAACCATCGTTGCAGCTGGCAACAACGGCGGAGCAGCAATCACACTGGCACCTCGTCTTGGGCGTGTGCAGGCGAAATTTGTTTCCTTCTTTTTGTCGAACGACAAGCGGGTCGCAATCTGCACGACGCTGCAGTCTCCCTACAAGAGCGGTGCAAACTGGAGCGGTGCCGACAAACAACAAAAGAAGACTTCCATTCTTCAGTCCTTGTCGCTGAAACCTTCAGCCGAAGTTGAAAACTATCTGAATTCGATTGACCCGGAACTGCTGGAACGCACGACCTCAAAAATGCTGGCTGTTGGATTTTCCGCGGTCAAATATTGCCAGGAAAACGAAAACGCATTCGTCAACCTGACGACCGTCGATGATGCAACAGACGGAAGTTTTCGAGTCGACATCGGCCTCAAGGGATTTCCCGTGACTGCCGGAATAGAGAACGTGGTCGGTATTTTGAACCGCTACAACTTCAACGTTCGTCGCTCACTTGGCTTTGAAGTCCGCTTGTCCGACAATCAACAATTCGCAATTGTCCAGATCGTGGCAGCGGCGAACTCGGGTGAGAAAGTCAATCCAAATTCGACCCCATGGGGACGCGTCATGAAAGGTCTCAAGGCGCTGAACTATGTTGACCATGGCGACGAATTTTCAGCCTTGATGCAAGGAAGCAATCCACGCAGCCTGAACGAATCCAACTTGATCCGTGCGATCGCGAACTGGTCTCACATCTTTCTGACCAAGGTCAATCCGTACTACTACGCGCTTGACCGCGTTTCCAAGGTGATCGTCCGCAACGATGCCTACATGGAACAGTGCATCCGTTTCTTCCGTGCACGATTCGACCCGCGCTTTGACGGTGATCGCAAGGCTCGTGCGGCCGAATGTGCGCGCAACGTGGAGGGAATGCTTGTTGACATCCAGGACGATGTCGAACGCAACATTCTTCGCGAAGGTTTCAATTTCCTTCAAAACATCCTCAAGACAAACTACTTCCTTGTGTCCAAGGGTGGATTGTCGTTCCGTGTTGACCCCAAATGCCTGAACAAGGAATTCTATCCGGATTCTCCTTACGGCATCTTCTACATGATCGGTCGCGATTTCCGTGGATTCCAGGTTCGCTACCGCGACATCGCCCGTGGCGGAGTCCGGGTTGTGATGCCGCGCAATGCTGCCGATTACGACAATGCTCTTGCGGGTGTGTTCGACGAAGTCAATGGTCTTGCCTCCGCTCAACAGATGAAGAACAAGGACATTCCTGAAGGAGGCTCGAAGGCTGTCCTGGTTGTCCGCCCGGGCGGCAATCGCCACCTCGCGGTGAAGGCTGCAATTTCTGGCCTGCTCGACTTGATCACCACCGACCCGAAAACCGGCAAGCTCGCAGACGGGATCATTGATCACTTCGGTCAAGAAGAGATCATTTATCTTGGTCCAGACGAAAACATGACAGATGACCTCATCGTCTGGGTGATTGAGCACGCGCTTTATCGTGGATACAAATATGCCTATGCGTTCATGTCGAGCAAACCCGACTTCGGCATCAACCACAAAACCTACGGAGTCACGTCTGAAGGTCTGAACGTCTACCTCGACAACGTTCTTCAGCATCTGAAACTGAACTCGCCGCAATCGACCTTCCGCGTCAAAATGACAGGTGGGCCCGACGGTGACGTTGCCGGCAATGAGCTGAAAATCCTTCACAGGGAATACGGGGAACGCGCACGCGTTGTTGCCATCGGCGATGGCTACGGCGCTGCGTTTGACCCCAATGGTCTCAACTGGGAAGAACTGCTCAGACTTGTCCGCGAGAACAAATCGATTGTCGAATTCAGCAAGGCCAAACTGAGCGGAGACGCCAAGGCCTACGTCATCTCTGCCGACAGCAAGGAAAACATCAAGACCCGCGACAATCTCTACGCGAACGTCGAGGCAGAGATTTTCATTCCTGCAGGCGGACGTCCGTTCACGGTCAAAGATTCCAATTGGCAGCGCTATCTCAAGTCCGATGGAACACCAAGCTCACTGGCCATTGTTGAAGGTGCAAACATCTTCTTCACGCCAAGTGCACGCAAGAGCCTTGTTCAAAGCGGAGTCGTCGTCATCAAGGACAGCTCGGCAAACAAAACGGGCGTGATCTGCTCTTCATATGAAATTATTGCTTGCCTGACGTTGTCGCCCGAAGAGTTCGCAGCAATCAAGCCAACCTATGTGAATCAGGTGATTCAGATATTGAGAGAGAAGGCAGACAAGGAAGCGAAGCTTCTGTTCCGCGAGTGGACGATGCATTCAAGCGAAACAAATCTGGTTGACCTGAGCTACGATGTTTCGTCGGAAATCAACAAAGCCAAGGACATCACCCGTGACCGGTTGAATCGTCTTTCCGATGCAGAACTGTCTGCAGAAAAATTCAATTTCATCCTTTATCAACACTGTCCGCAGATCTTGGTCGAAAAATACAGGGATCGCATTGTTTCCCGGCTGCCTCGCGCCCATAAAATCGCAATCATGAGCGCCTACATGGCTAGCCACCTGGTCTACAAGGAAGGACTCTCACTTCTCGACACCCTCGAGCCGGAACAGGTCTTCAAATTGGCCTTGGAATATATTGATGCGGAACAAGCTGTCGACAGGATGATTCTTGATATCACCAACAGCGCCTTGCCGGATAAGGACAAATTGGTATCGATCCTCAGGGGCGCAGGGGCGAAACAACTGGCGTCGAGCCGTATCTGATTGTTTGATACGGTTGCGCCAAATATAAGTCTGGAGCTTAGAGGTTGACCGATTCGCAAGAACAAAGTGCCGCCATTGAGCGTGCCGGACTTTTGAGCCTCACTCCCTTGGCTCGCCGGCGCGTTTTCTTTTTGCTCGCCTCACTTTTCGCGTTTTGGATTTTACTGCCGCTGTGGCCCGGCATCGTTGTTGGAGCCGCGCTCGCATACTTGAGCGAGCCACTGAATTCCCGATTGATGAAATTCTTCAATGCGCGCCGATCAGGAAGAAAGTCGGCAGCGATATCGGCGGCAACTGTCTTCGCACTCAGTATTGCCGTTCTTCTGCCATTCGCAGCGGTTGTGATTGGCGCACTTGAGCAAATCTCGTTGAGTCTTGCGCGCATCAAGGGTCAGGATGCGGCAGAGCTTCTGGACAAACTTTTGCAATGGGGCAAGCAACTGGTTCAATTCATCCCGTTCAAAATCGACACGACCGAACTCGTTTCAATTCTGACAAATGCGGCGCAATTTGCGCTGACCTGGGTGGGGCAAAACACCGGTCGCTTGCTTGCCGAGCTGCCCTCGACAGTTTTTGTCGCGACTGTTTCCTTTGTCAGCTGGCTCTATTTTTTAATGGTGGGACGCAGGTTGAGAATCAGCATTCTGCGGTTTTTGATGCCATGGCCTTCTGAGAGGGCATTGCTGCGCGCGTCATTTGCCGAACTCCTCCGTAGCCTCGTCCTGGCCAACATCCTTGTTTCCTTCATCCAGGCGCTCGTCATTGGTGTTTTTCTTGCGGCCGTGGGTGTTCCACATGTGATGCTCTGGACTTCAGCCTCCTTTTTCCTTTCGTTTATTCCGGTTGTCGGCACAGCACCCGTGACTCTGGGTACTGCACTTTGGTGCTGGACCCTGGCGGACAGCCCCGAAAGGGCCGTCGCCATGATTGTCTGCGCATTGATTGCCGGGACATCCGACAATCTTTTGCGGCCACTGCTGGCCAGAGGCTCTGTCGAGCTCAACCCATATTGGCTTTTTTTGGCCATGATTGGTGGATTGGCGCAGTTTGGTGCTGCAGGTTTCATTGTCGGACCGTTGGCTCTGACCCTGACCATCGCATCGGCAACGGCACTGCGACATGCACTCAAAAATGCCCATAGAGAGAAGACTTCATGCGAAATCTGAGAGAATTCATCGCCGCGCTCCGTGCCAGAGGAGAAGTCCAGGACATCGAGACGCAGGTGGACCCCAACCTTGAACTCGCCGAAATCCATCGACGGGTTATCGAAGCCAACGGAAAGGTCCTGTTTTTTAAAAACGTGAAAGGCAGTCCGTTTCCGGTTGTCACAAACCTCTTCGGCAACGTCTCGCGAATCGAACTTGCATTCGGCAACAGGCCCGAAAAATTTGTTCAGCGCGCGGCCGATCTGGTGCATCACGCTCTTCCACCGCGATTTTCAACGCTGTGGGGTGCTCGTGATTTGGCATTCGATGCTCTGAAAATCGGAATGCGCAACCGCAGGAATGCGCCGGTGTTTGAAGTTGAAAGCCCCCTGATTCCAGGTCGTGGACTCGACGAATTGCCTGCGCTGGTGCAATGGCCGGAGGATGGCGGAAGATTTGTTACGCTACCACTCGTATACACCCAGCATCCTGAATCGGGAAAACACAATCTGGGCATGTACCGGATTCACATCTATGATGAAAAAACGACGGGCATGCATTGGCAAATCCACAAAGGTGGCGGATTTCATTATTCAGCCGCACAAAAGCAAAACAAGAGCTTGCCGGTAAACCTTTTGATTGGGGGCCCACCGGCACTGATCCTCTCTGCCATTGCACCGCTTCCTGAGGACATCCCCGAACTCATGTTGTGCAGTCTGTTGTTGGGTGAAAAACTCCCGATGACAAAACGCGATGAACTTCCCTATCCTGTGGTGAGCGAAGCTGAATTTGCAATCATTGGAGAAGTGCCAGCACATGATCGCCGAATGGAAGGTCCGTTTGGTGATCACTACGGATATTATTCGCTCGCCCATCCTTATCCGGTATTCAACGTGAAGCGGATGTTTCACCGCAAAGATGCAATCTATCCCGCGACAGTGGTGGGCAAGCCAAGGCAGGAAGATTTTTACATTGGCGACTATCTGCAGAAGTTGCTTTCACCCCTGTTTCCAATTGTCATGCCAAGCGTTCTTGAGCTTAAGACCTATGGTGAAACAGGCTTTCATGCTCTTGCTGCAGCACGTGTGAAGGACCGCTATGAACGTGAGGCCATTGCAAGTGGTCTTCGCATTCTGGGTGAAGGTCAATTGTCGTTGCAAAAGTTTCTGATGCTCACCGACGGCAACGTCGACCTCAACAATTTCCGACAAACCCTGGTGCATTTTCTCGAGCGCACAAATTGGGAAAAAGATCTCTTTGTCATCAGCAACGTGAGCCAGGACACCCTGGATTACAGTGGGCCCAAGGTAAACGAAGGCAGCAAGGGAATCTGGCTCGCATTGGGTGATAAAAAGCGCGAATTGAACGGTGAACCACCGGGTCAACTCCCCTCTGGAATTCGTTCTGCAAAAGTCTTTGTCCCGGGCTGTCTTGTTGTCGACGGGCCGCGCTATCCGGAAGCCAAGAACTTTGCATCCGAGATTGCAAATCACCCGGGTTTGAGCAAGTACGAACTTGTTTTGTTGGTGGACGACGTGGAAGAGGCGACCCGCAACGAAGAAAAATTCCTCTGGACCTGGTTCACCCGATTTGAACCTGCCGCCGACATCCACTCGGCAAAAATGACCCACCAGAGGTTTCACACCGCACTCGAGAAACCCATTGTTTTCGACAGCCGCATGAAGCCCTGGTACCCGGGAACCGTTGAACCTGACCCGGAAACTGTCAAATTGGTCGACCGTCGCTGGAAGGAATATTTCCTCTGACCATTGCCACTCCGACGTCGCACTTCTGACCCCCTGCAGAAATTGAACTCATTCCCTGGAAAGAGATCGGTCATCCTCGAGCGGGAGGCGTCGCGCTCATGAAGCCGCATTCGCTCGAGGCAGAATATGTCTCGCTTGGTGCTTCGCTAAAAGCACGGGCGAACGAATTGATGTCGGAATCCCCGATGTTCGGCGGATTCTGGGAGCGATGGTGCAATGAGCACGTCCTTGTGGTTCGCGAGATATCAAACCGGGATTTTGATTC
This sequence comes from Silvanigrellaceae bacterium, assembly GCA_049423385.1. Classification (GTDB taxonomy): domain Bacteria; phylum Bdellovibrionota_B; class Oligoflexia; order Silvanigrellales; family Silvanigrellaceae; genus RFOM01. The sequence continues at coordinate 29,503 of JBMSQQ010000022.1, forward strand.
CCGGAGCCTGGCAGGCCTTGATGCCTTGGGTCCAGACTTTTTGACTCGCAGACAGAGGATGGTTTCGACTCTCATCCAGGGACTCAAGCCGACAGGCCTGAACTCCCCGGAAAAGCGAAATGAGATTAAAAATCTCATCCGCGATCACGATTTGGGTTTCATCGCGTTGCTCCAAAAGGAATTGGAAAACGTGAAAGATCAAATGGCTCGTGCATATACGGTCAAGAAAACCGTATCGGCATATGCACAAACGGTTCAGTACCGGGGGGAGTAGGGATGCTGAAGGTCGACAAGAAGAATCAAGGTGGTCAGCGCAACAACAAAACGGTGACAGCCTCAGACAAAAAAGGCTCAACCTCCTCGCCTGCGAAAGCCGACGAAAGCAAAGTGAAGCCGGCCAAGCTGGACACACTCAAGTCGAATCCATCGAGCGACAAGCTCATCGACATCATTGAACGAATGAAGTCGAATCCAGAACAAAACTCACCCGCGAAGCAAAATGAATCGCAGGTGGCACAGATTGGCAAGAAGGTTGCTTTTGTCGCTCCACTTCTTCCGCACCACTGCGAACTGGAAATTTGGAACAACGTCGTAAGACAAACAGGCGTCACGGGTGTTGTGTTGACGGCTGATCAACAAGAACGTGCATTCCAGACGTTCGTTGAAACCTGCAACCTCGCAAAGGTGCCGGTTGCACTTTCGTGCAAGACTCTTGAAACGACACTGGAAAACAAATCATTCCTGGGCGGACTTGAAAACGAAATCCGCGATGCAGACCTCGTGGTTGCAGTCGGCGAGGCATCCCTTGCGACATATCAGGCCATGAAAGCTCGTCGCTCGCTGCAAAACAGGTTGCTGGTTTGGCAGAACGCTCCCAGACCGCCTTCAACTCTCGGACTTTGGAAAGCAACTCCATTTGCCGCATTGCCACCCCAGATGACGCGCGAGAAAACCATCCGCCGGGAAGTGCTGAAGACCTGTGACGCGATTATTTCCCTCGACAAGGAAGGCGCAACATGGGCCTATCTTGAGGAAGTCAATCCTCAGCGCATCCGCCGCATCAACCGCGGCGTCAACACCGACATTTTCAATCTCGAGAATCTTGGCAAGAACAAAAACGAAATTCGCAAGGCATTGGGTCTTTCGGCAAACGACTTCATCTTTATGCAGACAGGTCCACTTGAGATCGACTCGGGTGCGCTGGACACCGTTTATGCATTCAAGTCGCTGATTCAAAGTCACACCAAGTTCACCGGCAAGGTCAAACTCCTGTTTTGCAGCACAGGTGCTTCGAGCGCTGACGTGCGTCAGGCGGTTGTTGACCTGCAGCTCGAGGACCATGTTTTCTTCCTGAATCCGAGCGAGTCAGGAAACAAGCTTCTGGTCGGAAATCAGCTATCTCCCTTGATTGCGGCCTGCGACACACTGATTCACAGCCCATTGGCTCCATCCAACGGCAGTCCACACCGCTACCTCGACACAACCTATGACGTTTTGTGTGGTCTGGCCTGCGGCGTGACCGTCATCTCGAACGGATTTGGTTGGGCAGGAGAATTTGCAGGCAGATTCTACAAGACATTTGCCGGAGGCAACATTCATAGCCTTTGCCGCACAATGTTCGAATCTGTTGATAAACGCGAAAAACTCACCAACGTTCGTCGCGCCGCATTCAAGGCTGTCGAAAATGAACTCAATTTCAAGCAGTCCGTTGATGAGTTCTCAAAAATCATCAGCAACACTTTGTCGGGACCACAGGTTCAGGATTCGAACTCAATCGAATCATGCTTTGAACAGATCGAGAAGACCATCCAAGGCAAGCAATACCTGGATGCGATTCACTTGATCAACAAAGCATTCACCATGGATGAATTGACCACCACCCAGAGAGCAAACCTTTTCCGCCACATTGGCGACTGCTTCACGAAACTGGGCGATCTTGAAAATGGACTTGCAAACTATACCCGCGCCCTTGAACTTGATCCCTACTGCGGGAAGTCGCTTATTGGCTTGGGAACTGTTGCATTGCAACAACACAACTACAATGTTGCTGTTCCTCAATTCCAAAAGGCTGTTGGACTTTCACCACGGGATGACATGGCAAGCCTCGGTCTTGGATTGGCATTCGAAGGCCTTGGCGAGCTCGAGGAAGCACGCCGCTGGACAAGCCGCGCTTGCACATTGAACATCGAAAATACGGTTGCAATTTTCAATCTTGTGAAGCTTGCATACGACACAGAGGTCTTCTCGGAAGCCGAAGAGGTTGTGTCACGCTATGTTGGTCTGCACCCGCATGACATCAACATGGTCTTTACCCTCGGTGGCATTGCATTCCGTTCGGGTAAATTGGAGGAAGCAACCAAGCTCATGGAAAACATCCTGATTCTTGATCCAATGAACAGTCGCGCTCACAGCCTCATGGCTCAGATTCAAAAGCGCGGCGACACCCGTCGGCAGGCATAAGCCGACTTTTTCCTTGGAGGTGAGACTATGGCTGATATTCGCGTGAATGGCCGCCGGATGGTAATTCTTCAGAGCGAGACCAGACTTCAAGCATTGGTTGAGAAACTCGACAACCTTGCTTACCGAAACAAAAGTTGCCTGACAGCAATGACAGTCGGTGGGCGCGACATTGACCTCGACAATCTTGATTCTCTCGAAATAAAGTTGCTTGGCGCCAATGACGTTGTTGAAGCGCGCATCGAAAACACGGCCCAACTTTCGTTTGAAAGCCTGCAGGTCGCTCAGGAAATGGCAGAGCTTCTGGTTTTTGACATCAAGGTTGCCACGCTGAGAATGTGGGATTCAAACACATTTGCGGAAAAAGAATTGAGCACGCTTTTGAAGGATTGTCATACGTTTCTGACATTGGGCGCGCATCCGCTGGATCTTCTTCAGCGCTCTCCGCTTGAGTTGAGTGCAACTGCGCAGGAGTGCCTGATGGAACTCGACAGGATTGCCCACAATGTCGAAGATGCGACCCTTCTTGCTGTCCACACTCAATTCAAGGACGCTTGCCACGTGCTCGTTGGCAGGGTCATGCCAACCATTGAAAAGTGGTTGGGGCTGACGGCAGCCTTTGCGAAGGAACTCGAGATCGACCGCATTGAGAAGCCGGCCCTGGTCGAACCGTCCGAGGTGATTCGACTCAGCTCACTGAACGGCTCGGCTCCGATTCACATAACACGTTAAAAACAATAGACAAAAAGACAACAAAATCATCCGCCACCCTGCTTTTGACGGCGGGTGTTTTTTTTTGCGAAAGCGCGCCGATAACAACTTAGAGGTGTGCAATGCTGCGCAAAGCGAAAATCAGCAAAATCGGAAGCTTGGCTCTCGCATGGGGAGTGCTCTTGCCGATGTTGTTGCGCGGCAATGCCGCCTTGGCAGCAGAATTGTCCCGCGAATACGTTTCCGCACCCCTTCTGGGTTCCGGAGGAGCCGGGCTCACCGATGTGACAGGTCTTGAGGCCCTCTTTTACAACCCCGCAAATCTTTCAAGAAGTCGGTCGGTCATCGGCGACATCATTCTCGTCAGCCCACAGGTTGAGGCCAGCGCCAATGGTCTCTCAATTTACAAGGACGTCAAGGCAAACAAGAACATGCTCGACATTGTCGGCAGCGTTATTGGCCATCCCGTGAAAATTGGAGTTCAGAATGTCAGCGGTGCCAGTTTCCGGCGCACCGGTCTTGCCCTCCTGCAGCGTGTCGATCTGCAGATCTCTCTCAAAAACGATGCTGTTTCGGGTCTGCCCGTGGCATCGGTTTCATCGAGTGTGCGAGCAGGCGCTGCGTATGGAGTTGCCCGCAGTTTTGCAGGCAACACGCTGCATCTTGGGTTGACAGGTCTACTGATTCAAAAGGCCGAGGCGAATCTGAGCGTTTCAGCCTTGGAGGCTCAAAGCAAATTCGGCAACTCGGGTGGAAATTCGATATTGAACGATGCAATGAAGCGCGGCGTGGGTGTCGGTGGACACGTTGGCCTGCTCTTCACTCCCGAAGGAAGTTCTTCTCCGGAGTTCTCATTTGTCGCAAGAAACATTGGCATGAATTACGGTGTGGGCGGAAAGTCGAGCTCGGAAAGACCCTCATCCGAACTTCAGACATTTGATGTGGGAATGTCGTTGCAACCAGGTACAAAAAACAGTCGGGCGAGAATCTCGATGGATGTCTATGACGTGACAAACGTCTCCAAACAAAATTTTTACAAACGACTTCACCTTGGAACCGAAGTCACCTTCTCAAATGTGCTCGGCGTTCTCGGTGGATTGAACCAGGGCTACACGACCTATGGAATCTTTCTGAATGCCCGGCTTCTGAGACTGGACGCGGGCATCTTTGCAGAAGAGATGGGCAAGTATCCGGGAGACAACAAAAGCCGCAGTTACTATGGCCGCCTGACTGTGGGGTGGACAAAATGAAAACAATCGCATTGAAGACAACGAGCAAAACCACCAGAAGTTCGCTTTGGGGATGCGTCTTCGCGATTTCGACAAGTGTGGTGACCACCTCGTTGCCCGTCTACTTCCTCTCAGGCTGTGGCAGCGGAAACGTCTTTTCGGGTGTGGTGAAACGCTCCGATTCAGACAAAGCGCAAGCGGCGTTGGAATCGGGCGACTATGATGCGGCGATTGAATCGTTGAACGCATACCTCAGGGACAACCCGGGCGATGCCTCGGCACGAGCCATGCTCGCAAATGCATATCTCAAAAAATCGGGCGTCGACCTCCTGAAAATTGGCACTTCTTTTTCATCCGGAGACCAAAATGCATCCACCTGGACGATGGTGAGCGGGGCGCTTCCTTCAGGAACAGCCGAAAACGTGGCAAATGTTCAAGCCGCTGTAGACGCGCTCAGCAGTATTCCGCCGGAACAGAGAACCGATGAACAAAACTACCAGCTCGCAGTTGCACAAACCACACTTGCCGTGACCGTGGCCAAAAAGGTTGCCGGCGATGATTCGGGACAACTTACGACTGAAAAAATCGACCAGATGAGTGACAGCGATGCTCTTACGATCTACAACGCTCTCAAGGGGAGCAAAGACGCAACAGGAGCGATGTCGACTCCGGACTCAAGCCTCAGCAAGGTGGGCTCCATCACCGATGGCATTGATTCTCAGTCGGGCGCAACCGAAGCGGAGCGTTTGCGGAATTTTCTCAAAACCCAGCGCTGAAATGGAAGCAAGATGAAAATCCGTTGTCTTCAGACCAACCCGGGAGCTGATTCCGGAGAAAATCTTCGTCAGTTGGAAAGCATGCTGAGCTCGCTCGTTGTCCAGCCCGGCATTGCGAATATCGCCGTCCTTCCGGAAGTCTTCGCGGTCATGGGTGGCGACGACCTTCGCCTGAAAAGCGCAAACAATCTTGGCGAGGGTGTCTTCAAGACACTCTCCCGATGGGCAAAGGACTACAAGCATTTCATCGTCGGCGGCACCCACGCAGAAATCGCTGATGCAAAGAACAAAGTCTATAACACGGCCACCGTGTTTACCTCCGAAGGCGCGTTGCTGGATGTCTACCGAAAGGTTCATCTTTTCAATTTGAAAGATGCAAACGGCAACCCGCTCTATTGTGAATCCGACGTTTTTGAGCAAGGCAAGGAAACCAGTGTTTTCAGCATTTCCTCGGCAAATGAAACCTGGCAGTGCATGAATATTGTCTGCTATGACCTGCGCTTTCCTGAAATCGTCAGGCGCGAGATTTCCAGATCAGGCCCTGTCGATGTCTTGTTTGTGACTGCAGCATTCACACATCAAACAGGCAAGGACCACTGGGAAGTGCTTTTGCGTTCCCGCGCAATAGAAAATCAATGTTGGGTTGTGGCCTGCAATCAGACCGGATTTCATTCCGATGGTCGTAAACGAAACTGGGGCCATTCCATGGTCATCGATCCGTGGGGCCAGATTGTTGGGCAACTGGGTGAGGAAGTTGGAATTCTCGAAGCAAGCCTGACAAAAGATGGAATCACGTCTGCCCGCGGCAGGCTGCCAGCACTGCAGGACAAATATTTTAATCTTTCACCCGACAAGTCATCGCGCCAATAACAGCTCAGGGCCGAGGATTTAGAATTTCCCTGACCACTTGTGAAAACTGCTGCGGAATTGATCCCGCAATCAATTCCCGCCTCAGCTTTTCACCAATTTTTTGGGAAGGCACCACGTAGGTGAGCAATGACCAGATTTCTTCATCCCTTTTTGATTGAATCTCTCTCAAATAGGATGACTTTTGTATTCGCTCTTCCTTGGGAATGGCACCCGTCCAGACAATCCCAACAACCTCTCCCGTCTGTCGATTCACAACGGGTGAGCCAGAGTCTCCATGCGAAACACTGCAGCCTGTCGCGAATGACCAGGCCTTGTATTCTGCTGGATTGAAACGATCGGGGTCTGCCATCAGGCGAAACTCATCGCGCCTCGAAACCACCCGACAATCAGAATTCTCATTCACGGTCATCATCCGAGAAGTATTGCCTGCGATTCCGAATCCGGCAGTGAGTAACAATGTATTTTCCTCGAGTGGTTTACCGATAGAAAAATTGCCGGCAAACGGAAGCAAATCGACGTCTGCGAGATCCGCATTGTCCAGAACGAACAATGCCAAATCGATTTCGGGCCAAGTTCCAATCATCGCCTTGCAGCGATATCGCTGTTTTCTTGTCGAAAATTGAACCAAACGCCCGGGGCACAGTTGCGCACTGTCGAGCACGTGATGATTGGTGGCCATCACATGTTCTCCGGCGAATTTTCCCAAATAAAAAGAGGTTGCCGTATTGAAAAATGCAGTGGCATTCACCGAACGGCGATAGACCTGATCCCTGCCCGGCAATGCTGAAACGTCGACTTGTTGCTTGCCCCACTCATCGCCAATCTGGTAATCGCGCACACCACTGAAAAGAAACTCCAGCGAATCATCAAACAGATGGACCAATCGACCTGAACCCAAAAGCCGGAGAGGATGGATTCTGGAGTCACCCATCGGAGCTGGCGACAATTCCTCATCAGAAATTCCAGATGCAAGAACATGGGTCCGCAAAGCAACGAAAAAAAGAAAAAAAATGACGGACGAACGCGACAACAGAACTTTTCCATTCATATCGTCGCCCCCAAAGGAGTTTCAGGATCAATTGCAGGCGAGAGCTGAAAAATTTCCACTCAATTCGACATTCATTTTTCCACCTGAGATCTTTGACAGATCACAGCCCAGAATGACAGGCAAAAGAGTCTTGAAATTTTCTTCGAACTTGCCTTTCAGAACAAGCGCAAGATTCAACTTGACGTCGTTGACTCCCAGATTATCCATGAGATTCATCCTGCCAGAAAGACCCACAGAAATATCATTGGCAACAAGCTTTGTCTCCGGGGGAATTTCAATGGATTTTTTGCCCAACTTCATCTTTATTCTGGCTTCGCTGAACTCTTGTCGCGGAATCGCCAGCGTCTCATCCTTCATTTCAAAGTAGGCCTTGCCGATTTTCAAATCAACATCGGCAGTGGCCTTGTCCATGGACTCACCCGCATCCGGCAAATCAATTTTAGCAACGCCGGAAATCTGTCCGCTAACCTCGGTTCTCAGAAACGGTTGAATTGTTTGCAATGCGGGATTGTTTCCAGACCTCACGAATGCCAAAGCCTGTGAAACAAATGGCATGATCTCAAACGTGGAAAAAACAACACGAATGTGACCCGAGGGCAAATGCGAACTGGGAGTTCTGGCATTTTTTATGATCGATGCGATGCTGTCATTCACATTCACCTCCAGACTTCCTCCGGATTGAGTCAGACGCACATCCACATCTATCTTTCCAATGAAAAGGGGTAACACATTCAATGACGCAACGGCACGACCAATTTTTACATTGGCTGAAGAATCGTTCACGTTGGAGACCTGTATATCCTCGAGGTTTGCGCCAACCGGAAATTTTGGTCTGAAACTCCCGATGCTGATTCGAATGGGCAATTTTTGTTGAATAAAAATCTCGTTCAACTTGCTGACCGCGACTTCGTTGACAACATTGAATGGGAAAGACAAGTAAAGAAACACGAGAAATGAAACAAAACCAACGCTTGCATAGGTCAGTATCGTCTTTGTTCTTTTCCCCTTCTTGATTCTGTGCGCAACCGTATCGCCCCACAGTTCGCCACCGAACTGTGAGCGTGCAGGCACGGCAGACAGTGTGGGGTTATCCAGAATTTCACTCTTGTCGGCAGCAAGAACAGGAATATCTTCTGCTATAAGACTGTTTGTTGGTAGATTCTTATCCATTTCTGGCAAGCTCCATTGCTTCTTTCATTTCTTAGGCTCGATTCCATCAACAGCAAATGTTGCATCAAAATATATTTTGTTCTGATAAAGTCCTTTTATCCTCAGGTCTGAAACGCGCAGCATTTTATCGTCTGACTCGATTGCAACAACGAAATCTATGATTTTCTTGAGACTGACATTTGAAACCCGGAATTCCGAACGGGTCGACTTATACTTTTCAGCAAGCAAAGTTCCTTTGATGAAATCTTTTTCGCTTGACGCCTTGTCGGTTTTTGTGTTGCCGCTGATCTGCAGATCAAGGGACTTTGCCTTCTCTTCCAAAAGAGACAAGATCTGAAGACTCGATGTGACATTGGAAATTCTGCGATCGAGTTCGTCGAATTTCCTTTTGTTGACTGCAAATTCAACCTGCTTTGCCCGAAGTTTGTTTACAGCCTGAAATGATTGATCCAGTCGCATTTGCAAGCTGCTGAGCGCCGAAAGGTAAAGCGCAATGAAACCAAAAACCGTCAGACCAGCAAGAAGAAAGGCTCCCGCGACCACAGCAGTTCGGCCTTCCGAAGGAAGCTTGAAGTAGCTATCCATGAAATATTCGATACGTTCGTTCTGCTTGCCAAAGATAAATTCCCTCACCGGCAATAACCAGCGTGGTATCGAGTCTGAGGTTTGCTCAATAGACTCCTGGCCTGGAGCATTCATCTTAGTTCACCTCTTTGATTGTTGCTGTCATGCTGAATTTGACCTTGTCGGAACCTGGAATGCGCTCCGGATTGTTCACTTTCACACTCTGAAAGCTGCCAACTCCACGAATGATCGTTCCCAGTTTTTCAGCTGTGGCGAGGTCTACTGTTTCGCCTTCAATGTCTGCGGTTCCATTGGCATGTACGTGGAAATTTGTAATGTCCACGGTAATCTTCTTGTCAATTGCCAGCGAAACGTCGCGCAGGACCTTGAGTGGCACTGCACTTTTGAGATTCAGGAAATTTTCGATCGCCGCCTTTTTGGACTGATTGTCCTGATCCATAATCTTGAACGCTCGTTCCGAATAATTCTTCAGATCCCAATTTGACTGGCTCGAAATGTTTTTCAGCTCCTTCGGCTCAGATCCGAGGGTTTGTTTGATCTCCGTCTGGAATTGCTTTTTCAATGTATCGATCTGGTCCGAATACAACCACCAACGAATGGAATAACTGCCCATCAAGCAAGCAACAAGTCCGAACGCAAGTAGGGAAATGTTTGCGATTTGCTTGAAGACTGCATCATAGCTACCGACAAGCGCGAGCTCGCCCTTTCGCAGGTTGATTTGGGAATGCAGTTTACCTGGAACTCCCCGCATTGCGATCGCCAACGCTTGGGAAAGGATGGTGCCTTTATCGTCGTCCGCTTCATCGATTTTCAATCGTGACTCATCGAAGCTCATCAGTTTGATGGGAATCTCAATTGAATCCTCAAGAAAATTCACGATATTCCTGATACAGGCGGTGCCGCCGGTCACGAGTATCTGAGATGGAACCAGTCTTTCTTGTGCCTTGAAGGAATGCAGCGTGCGGATGATTTCTTTCACAAGATCTGTGGCTGCAAGACCCATTTGCTGCGCAACCATGAATTCACGTTCGTTGCCAGGCGCAGGAACTGACTCCGGCTTGTATTCGAGATAACTCACAGCATGCTTCAAACGCTGAGCTTCGCCGTAGGTTACGCCAAGCCCTTTCGAGAGCATCTCTGTAATATAACGCCCACCCATTCGAATTGTTCTTGCGGTAACAAAATTGTTTCCGTTGAAGAGAATCATCGCCGTTTTCATGTGACCAATATCAAGGATAAGCTTGCAGCGATCACCCGGATCCCAAACGGGATTTCTCAGGTCCTGTGGAGCGTGCGATCGCGATTCGCTGAAGTTCAGGAAAGAATAGAGGTTGATATAAGTGAGATAATCGACATCGATGACCTTTGGTTCGATTTCCAAATCTTTAAGCGCAGAGAGAAAGGCTTCGATATTTTCCATGCGGCACATGGCCGACAAAACATTGGTCGTGCCGCCCGTGACGTCGATGATCTGCTGATCGATGATTGTCTCTTCGAGAGAAAAAGGCGCATTGGTTTCCAGCTCATTCTGCACAACCAACGGCACGTCGCGTTTTTTGACATTTTGAAAATTGAAAGTACGGGTAGAGACCAGCAAACCATTCATTGCAGTGTAGGTGCGATCGACTTCGATCGAGTTTTCGCTGAATAACTGGCGAATCGCCGAATATTCAACCAACTCCTGCTCAATCCCCTCAATTTCGGGCACTGCCACTTCATAAAACCGCTCGACACGATAGGCATTGAACGTCTGCGTGATTTCGACAGCCTTGATGCTGTAGCTTCCAAAATCCAATCCCAAAATTTTCTGCATTTTTAGAACTGCTCCTCTCGCCGCACGGAATCCGATCCTGCAATGGTAGACAGACAGCTGACGGAATCAATAGATTGTAACCGATCGGCCCGGACAACCAGGATGCCAATTCAATGGCAACGCTTTGGAGGCATGAGTGACAATCGGGCAACTCCCGTCACTTGTGCGACTGTCAATTTGGCCAACGGACTGGTAACCTGCATCTGTTGCACCACAAAATGCGAGGAGTCCGCGCATCGATGTTTCGCGCGAGTGAAAAGAAGGAATCAGAAGAGCTGATTGTTCGGCGAATCGCACGCCGGCTTGATCGTTACCTTTCTGAAATGGAACGTAGCCTTTCCACTCAACCTCAAACAGTTGAAGAGAAAACACAGATCATCGCAATTTCCGCGATGCCTCTGGGTGCGGGCCACGACCGTACAGCGGGCGGGTCACCGAAACAAGGTGCAACTCCCGACTTCAAAGATACGAACGTAAAGGTTGCTTCGAAGGATATCCATGTCGATTCTCCTGTTGAAAGCCAATTTGGCGGTCTGGTCGTGGAATTTGAGGATTCCGTAAAATCATCATCCACGGCTGCAGAACCCTTGAATGTGAAGCCAACAACGTTGAATCAGACGTCGCAAGCCGTTTTTGCAGATGTTGAAGTGACCGAAATCGAGGTTCCGCCTCCAGGGGCACCTCCACTGTCACAAATTGGTTTCGATAGTTCTCCTGTGCCAACGCCACCTGCGCCGCCCGCGCCGCCTGTGGCAAAAGCTTCACCAACTCCACCACCACCGCCACCTGCTCCGCCGGCCGCACCACCTGCGCCGCCAGCGCCGCCTGTGGCAAAAGCTGCACCAACTCCACCACCACCGCCGCCACCTGCTGCGCCGGCCGCACCACCCGCGCCGCCCGTTCCACCCGTGGCAAAAGCTTCACCAACTCCACCACCACCGCCCCCTGCTCCGCCGGCCGCACCACCTGCGCCGCCAGCGCCGCCTGTGGCAAAAGCTG
>JBMSQQ010000023.1:0-40688 GCA_049423385.1 Silvanigrellaceae bacterium
TGGTCGCGGCAATTACAACATTGGCGTTAAAGAGCAAATTATTTTCCCTGAGATCGAAGCAGACAAAGTCGACAAGTCCAGGGGCCTGAGCATCACGATTGTGACGTCCGCAAAGACCGATGAGTCTGCGCGCGAAATGCTCTCTCTTCTCGACATGCCATTCCGTAAGTGAGGTTTGAACGATGGCACGCTTAGCAATGATCAACAAAGCCAACAAGAAGGCAAAGTTCTCGACACGCCAGCGCAATCGCTGCAACCAATGCGGTCGTCCAAGAGCTTTTTATCGTGATTTCGGCGTTTGCCGTTTGTGCCTGAGAAAGTTGGCCCTGAATGGCCAGATTCCCGGCATGATCAAGGCCAGCTGGTGAGGTAGAGGGATATGAATACAACAGATCCAATTGCAGATATGCTGACGCGCCTTCGCAATGCCAGCCGTGCAGGACTCCGCTACGCGGTTGTTCCGGCCAGCAAGTTGAAGGTCGACATGACAAAGATTCTTGAAGCTGAAGGCTTCATTCGTGGATTCCGACTGATCCGTGACAACGGTCAGGGCAAGATCAAGATTGCAGTCAAGTACAGCGAAAGTGGCTCTCCTGCCATCCGTGGGCTTGCGCGCGTCTCGAAACCAGGATGCCGCGTGTATACGAGCGTTGCGAAGTTGAAGCCAGTTCGCGCTGGCCTTGGCCTCGCGATTGTTTCAACTCCAAAGGGCGTTATGACTGACTCTGCTGCTCGTGCAGAGAAGGTTGGCGGCGAAGTTTTGGCACAGGTTTGGTGACCTGCGGCTTAATGAAGTGAGTGTGAATTATGTCAAGAATTGGCAAACAACCTGTGAAAGTTCCGAACGGTGTGACCGTCAAACTGAACGGCCCCGTGCTTGAAGTCAACGGCCCAAAGGGTGCATTGAAACGCGACACTTTCGGCCGCATCAAAATCAGCCAGACTGGTTCCGAGATTGCTGTGCAACCAGCAATTGAAGATGGCGCCAATTATTGGGGCCTCTACCGAACCTTGTTGGCGAACATGGTCGAAGGCGTGACAACTGGGTACAGCCGTCAGCTTGAGTTGGTGGGAACAGGTTATCGTGCAGCGATGGCTGGAAAGAACCTGACTCTGACTGTGGGTTATTCCCACCCTGTCAGCATGACGCCACCCGCTGGAGTTGCGTTTGAAGTCGACAAGACAGGCAAAGTCGTTGTTGCGGGCCCCGACAAAGAACTTGTAGGACGTGTTGCGGCACAAGTCCGTGCAGTGCGTGAACCTGAGCCATACCATGGCAAAGGCATCCGCTATGTTGGCGAAGTTATTGCAACAAAAGTTGGTAAATCATCCGGTAAGAAGTGAACGTAGGTTTGTCGGCCTGTATGTGAGCAGGCGACGAGGAGAACATTATGTATCGAATTGTGAACAGACGGCGAGTGCGTGAGTTTCGCAAAATGCGTTTCTGGCGTCGGCGCTTGACGGATCTCAGCAAGCCGCGCCTCTGCATTTTCAGAAGCGCGCGTCATATTCAGGTGCAGTTGATTGATGACAACAGCCAAAAGGTTCTTGCATCGGCGACGTCTTTTGAGAAGGCACTCCGTACATCCGGCCTTCGCGGAAAAGAGATGGCGAAAAAGGTTGGGACAACAATTGCAGAGAGAGCTAAAAAGCTTGGCCTCGCAGATGTGGTCTTTGACCGAAATGGTTTCAGCTATCACGGCCGCGTCCAGGTTCTGGCGGACTCTGCTCGTGAATCTGGTTTGAAGTTCTAAGGAAGGTCAAGGAGTAGGTCATGCAGGTTAGAACTGAAGAGAAAAAAGATCGCTTTGAAGACCGGGTTGTCAGTGTTGCCCGCGTTTCCAAGACAGTGAAGGGCGGTCGTCGTATGAGCTTTTCCGCGCTTGTCATCGTTGGTGACCGCGAGGGAACAGTTGGATTTGGCCTCGGAAAAGCCGGCGAAGTTCCGGAAGCTGTCCGTAAGGCTGTCGCTCAGGCCAAGAAGTCTCTGGTGAGCATTCCGCTTGAAAACCAGACGATTCCTTTCATGGTTCAGTCGAAGTTTGGCGCAAGCAAGCTTCTTTTGAGCCCTGCTCCAGATGGTACGGGAATTGTTGCCGGAAGTGCTGTTCGTGCGATTGCCGAACTCGCTGGCATTCCCAACCTGATGGCGAAGATCCAAGGAAGTCGCAATCCGCACAATGTGGTTAAGGCAACATTCTCGGGTCTGCGTCAACTGACGACACGTGAAGAATACGTAAACGCACGCAAATGAGGTTTAGGCCATGCAAAGCCTTAATTCTAAGAAAATCAAAGTCACGCTCCTGAGAAGTCATGCAGGTCGTTCTGAATCCCAGAAACGTACCCTGATCTCTCTCGGTCTCAAGAAAATCGGTGAGTCGCGCGTATTGCCAAACCTCAACCCGATTCTTGGTCAAGTCAACAAAGTCATCCAGTGGGTTAAAGTAGAAGCCGCTGAGTAAGAGGTGTGAAGTGAGAATGCAAGATTTGCGTCCAAATGAAGGCGCTACCAAAGACAGACGCCGTCTGGGCCGTGGACCAGGAAGTGGTCTTGGCAAGACGGGCGGCCGTGGTGGAAAAGGCCAAACTGCACGCGCAGGTGGCGGAATCCGCCCTGGCTTCGAAGGTGGTCAGACTCCTCTTTATCGTCGTTTGCCCAAGCGCGGCTTCACCAACGTTCATGCAATTGAAGTTTTCTCTTTGAATCTTCGTGATGCAGAAGCGTACATTGAAGGTGGTGTACTTGACGGAAAGACCATAGCCGGTGATAAGGCGGTGGTGAAATTGTTGTCTGTGGGCGATGTTCCAAAGTCGCTCAAGACTGTGAAATCTGTTCGTGTGTCAGGGACTACACGCGAGAAGCTGAGCGCTGCTGGCGTTAAGATCGAGGAGTAAGGACGCGATGGCACTTGCCGAAGAGAGCGGTGAGAATCTTTTGTTGAAGAGGGTGGCTTTCACTCTCTTGGCGTTGATGGTGTTTCGTCTGGGGGTTCACATTCCAACTCCCGGAGTGAATGCAAAGGCTCTTGTGGCATTGGCAAGCCAGAACTCGGGCGGCCTCCTGAAAATGTTGAACATGTTTTCCGGCGGTGCGTTGAATCAGTTTTCAATTTTTGCACTTGGCGTCATGCCTTATATCTCGGCGAGCATCATCATTCAGTTGATGACGGTCGTCGTTCCCTCGTTGGAGCAACTCCAGAAAGAGGGTGGAGTCGGGCGCCAGAAAATCAACCGAATCACGAGAACTCTTGCTGTCATCATTGCATTGCTTCAGGGCTACCTGGCAGCAGTTGCACTTGAAAAGGCACCCGACACAGCAGCAGGAGCAGCTGTGCTTGATCCCGGGATTTCGTTCCGAATTTTGGCATCTCTTCTGCTCACAACAGGGACGTGTTTCGTAATGTGGCTTGGTGAGCAGATCACCGAAAAAGGAATTGGCAACGGTACCTCGCTGATCATTTTTGCGGGTATCGTGGCGTACTTTCCGAATGGCGTTGGCAAGATTGTTGAAGCCCTCAAAGACAACAGCATGACGATCGTCGTCGCCTTGGGCCTGGCAACTTTTCTTGTCGCGGTCGTGTTCGGAATTTCGTTTATTGAACAAAGCTATCGAAAGATTGCTGTGCATTATGCAAAGCGATTAGTGGGTAACAGGGTCATGTCGGGCCAGTCCACACACCTTCCTCTGAAGGTGAATATGTCTGGTGTTATTCCCGCGATCTTCGGAAGCACAATTCTCGCAGTTCCTCTATCCTTTGGTGGATTTTTCGGAAAATCCCAGGGCAGCGTTTGGCTGTCGGCACTGATGCCCAACCAGTGGTTATACAATGTAATATTTTCTCTGCTGGTGCTGTTTTTCTGTTATTTCTACACATCAATTACGTTCAAGCCGGATGATATTGCTGAAAACTTGAAAAAGCAGAACGCATACATCCCCGGAGTGCGTCCAGGAACTGAAACCGCGGAAGCTTTGGATATGGTGGTGACGCGACTGACACTCGCGGGAGCTATCTACATGAACTTGGTTTGTATCATACCTCAGGTTGTGACCGGAGGTTTTGCTGAGCAGTTGTACGTGGGTGGCACCAGCCTCTTGATTGTTGTTGGTGTTGCTCTTGAAACGGTGCGGCAAGTGAGCGCCCAGTTGGCGACGCAGCGATATGATTCGCTGCTCTTCGCTGGCAAAGGGAGTGAATCTGAACCGACATTGACTCCGGCCACCGAGCGGGGTCCATCGTGAAAGTTGTTGTTTTGTTGGGCGCGCCTGGAGCGGGCAAAGGCACCCAAGCAGGCTTGATTGCGAATCGTCTTGGAGCAGTGCACATATCAACAGGTGCATTGTTGCGTGACGAAATCAAATCAGGATCGAGCCTCGGACAAAAGGTCAAGTCGATAGTGGAGAATGGTTCTCTCGTCGATGACCAGACGCTATTCGAATGCTGTTCTGGAGTATTGTCTCGTGCACGTGAAGCACAGAAGAAAATACTCCTCCTGGACGGCGTTCCCCGTAACGTGAATCAGGTCAAGATACTCGACACCGTGCTTCAAAAACTGAACCTCAAGGTCGACGCGGCACTAGACTTTGATGTTCCGACGGATCTGTTGGTGGCTCGCTTGAGCAACCGCTGGACCTGCCAGAAGTGCGGAGCAATTGCCTCGGGGAATTCAGAGGGATTAGCCCCCTCGTCCTGTAGTTCCTGTCAGGCCATTGGGTCGTTTGCGCGACGTAAGGACGATGAGCCTTCTGCAGTTCAGAAGCGCTTGGATGTCTATGTTACTGAAACAGCTCCAGTTTCTGGTCTATATAGCGAGAGGGGATTGTTGTGTCGAATCGACGCAAAGCAGGACCCTGAGCTTGTGTACCTTGAGGTTGGGGAAGTAATTACGAAAAAACTGAAGTGAAGTGTTGCCCGCTCGCTGATTTTGCGATAGCGGACTGGCTCTGATGACTTCGGTCTTTGGTGGGATTTATATGGAACGCGATGATCGTATTGAGGTTGAGGGCACTGTCTCTGAGAAGCTTCCGAACAACATGTTCAGGGTTGAGCTTGAAAATGGACACCTTGTTCTCGCTCATGTGTCTGGAAAGATGAGGATGAATTTCATCAATATTTTGCCTGGTGACAAGGTGAAGGTTGAGTTGAGTCCTTATGACCTCCAACGCGGTCGAATTGTTTTCCGCGCAAAATAAGATTTGGGAAGTGTGAGGTTTGTATGAAGGTTCGTGCGAGCGTCAAGCCGATCTGCGACAAGTGTAAAGTTGTTCGTCGTGAAGGCATTGTAAGGGTGATTTGCTCAATTAAGAAACATAAGCAACGCCAAGGTTAAGTGGTTTTTGGGGGTTTTCCGTGGCACGTATTGCCGGTGTAGACATTCCGCGGAATAAGCGGATCGAAATTTCTCTGACTTATATTTATGGTATTGGCCGCAAGACAGCTCAAAAGCTGCTTGACACAGTTGCCATTAACCGTGACACACGCACTCAAGAGTTGACCGATGATCAGGTCAACTTGATTCGTAAAGCGATCGACAGTGGTCTGACGGTTGAAGGCGATTTGCGCCGCATGGTTCAGTCGAACGTCAAGCGCTTGATGGACTTGGGTTGCTACAGGGGCCTTCGTCATCGTCGCGGCCTGCCTGTGCGCGGTCAAAGAACGAAAACGAATGCTCGTACGCGCAAGGGTCCGAAGAAGACTGTTGCGAACAAGAAGAAATAATAGCCAGCTGAAGTGAGTAAAGTATGAACAAGGCTGTTGTCAGCAAGAAGAAGCGCGTAAAGCGCAATGTTCCAGTCGGAGTCGCTACCATTTGTGCGAGCTTCAACAACACTATCATCACATTTGCAGACGTGAATGGTGACGTGGTGACTTGGTCAAGCGCAGGTAGCAAAGGATTTAAGGGCTCGCGTCGCAGTACGCCTTTTGCGGCTCAGATGGCTGCAGAAGATGCTGCACGTAAGGCTATGGAAAGCGGAATGCGTTCCTGCTCTGTTGTCGTGACTGGACCAGGTTCTGGTCGTGAGTCGGCAATCCGGGCTATTTCAGCAACAGGTATGAAGGTCACGCTCATCAAGGACGAAACGCCCATTCCACACAATGGTTGCCGTCCTCCGAAGCGTCGTCGCGTCTAATTGAATTGGAGATTAAACCGTGGCTCGTTATATTGGTCCCAGCTGTAGAATGTGTCGTCGGGAGGGCGTTAAGCTCTACTTGAAGGGCGACCGCTGCTATACCGACAAGTGCGCAGTCGATAAGCGCAAATCCGCTCCTGGTCAGCATGGAGCTCGCCGTGGCAAGCTTTCCGACTACGGAAACCAGCTGCGTGAAAAGCAGAAGCTTCGCCGTATGTACGGAATTCTTGAAAAGCAATTCCGTGGCTTGTTTGAAAGAGCGTCCGCCAAAAAGGGCAAGACAGGTGAGTTGCTCCTCCAAGGGCTCGAGCTTCGCCTTGACTCCGTTGTTTATCGTCTCGGTCTGGCTTCCAGCCGAAACGCTGCTCGCCAGGTTGTTCGCCACAACCACATTCTGGTGAATGGCAAGCGCCTCAATATTCCGTCAGCCGTATTGAAAGTCGGCGACAAGGTGACATTGGTCGAAGGAAGCCGTAACATGGCGCCCGTGTTGGCGTCTCTCGAAGCAACGAAGCGTGAGGGCCATGGTGCTCCAGCTTGGTTGAAGTGGGATGCGGGCTCATTCACTGGTGAGATTCTTGCCAAGCCTGCTCGCGAGGACATTTCTGTCCCAGCTCGTGAGCAGATGGTTGTCGAGCTTTACTCGAAGTAACACTGAGCGCGCATGTAGGCGCGCTTGTTTGGATTGAAGACGGGGTAATTGATGCAGAGCAACTGGAAAGCGCTAGTAAAGCCACAGTTTATTGAAAAAGAAGATGTCACCCCTGTATTTGGTCGTTTCATAGCCAAGCCTTTGGAGCGTGGATTTGGAACGACGCTCGGGAATGCACTTCGTCGCGTTCTGTTGTCGTCTCTTCAGGGTGCTGCTGTCGTCGGTTTGAAGATCGATGGCGTTGAGCATGAGTTTTCGACAGTGGCGGATGTTGCTGAAGATGTGACTGAGATTGTTTTGAACCTCAAGGCTCTGGGCGTTTGGTTGGATGGTGAAACTGAAAAGGTAGCCACAATCGAAGTTACCGGTCCTAAAGTTGTGACAGGCGCCGACATCCGCTGCGACGGCTCGCTTCGGGTTTTGGATCCTGATCAAGTCATTTGTACCGTGGGCGCAGGCGGAAAGTTTTCCGCAGAGCTGCATATCCGCGCGGGCAAGGGTTACGTCACGAGTGAAAGCATCAAGGAGGCAGGCTTGCCTCTGGGTGTGATTCCTCTGGATGCAGTGTTCTCGCCCGTTCGTCGGGTGAGTTTCTCTGTGGCTGAGACTCGCGTTGGCCAACGTTCGGACTTCAACAAGCTTGTACTCGAAGTTAGCACAAATGGCGCAGTCTCTCCTGAAGATGCACTCGCCTACTCGGCAAAGATTCTGAAGGATCAGGTTTCCGTGTTCATCAACTTCCAGGAAGCTGATGAAGAAGCACCTGTCGCGGAGACAGTGACTGTTGACGCTCGAGTGAACGAAAGCCTGTACAAGTCAGTTGATGAGCTGGAACTTTCGGTTCGTGCCGCGAATTGTCTTGAAAATGCCGGAATTCGGTATATTGGAGAGTTGGTGGTTCGCAGCGAGTCTGAAATGCTCAAAACTAAGAATTTCGGACGTAAGACTCTGAACGAAATTAAAGATATTCTTGCGGAAATGGGGCTCCACCTCGGCATGAAGATCGAGGGATTTGATCCTGGTCGTCTCCGCGAACGTGACTTCAAGGCGTAAAAGGTAGGGATGTGCGATGAGACATCGTTTTGGTTATAGAAAGCTCAACCGTAACTCGGCAGAAAGAAAAGCACTGCTGCGCGGTTTGGCAACACAGCTTCTGACCAGTGGTCGTATTGAAACGACCGTGGAAAGAGCGAAAGAACTTCGTGGAGTTGTTGAGCCGCTGATCACATTGGCTCGCAAGGACACATTGGCGAATCGCCGCTTGGCTGCTGCCCGTCTTTACGGAACAGAAGTTGTTGCGCGCTTGTTCAAGGAAGTTGCTCCTTCAACAGGGACTCGTCCTGGCGGTTTCACTCGCATCATGAAGCTTGGTTTCCGTCCCGGTGACCACGCTCGTCGTGCGTTGATTGAGCTTGTTGACGAACCCAAGGCAGCAGCTGAAGCCAAGTAACAGGTTGAAAGTGTATGCCTGCAGTCGCGGGCAGGCGCTTTGGGGCCGAAACTGGGCTGAGCCTGAATGCCTACAATAAAAACCGCTCCTTCGGGGGCGGTTTTTTTTCGATTGATCTGGTTTGTTGCGGGGCTGCTCAAATTTTTCAGGCGAATGCACGGATGTTTTTTTGAAGCGAAACTTGGGATGCTAGAGTCGTCGCGCAATGATGGTAAATTCGTGTCTGTTGTGAAACAGGTGTCTTGAGGCGACGATTTCAAGGGAGCTCTGCTTGAAACAATTCGATACGAGGTCGAGTGCATTCTTCGCAGCATTGAAGTCGGGAAGCTTGAGTGTGAACACTATCAAGGCATTCTGTCTCATGGTTGATCCAAGTTTTCCGACGACTGCAGCAGCGTTTGTATACGGGCCGTTCATGTCTGACAGAAGTGCATCAAACTTGGAAGCATCGTTCAGCTCTTGGGCGTTGATTCTGAGATGAGTCAAGCCCTTGTGCTGCGAAACACCGGGTGACATTTCGGCGAGATCCACAGCAGTGACTTGTGCGCCCCATTCGAGCAGGCATTGGGTCATGCCACCAGGCGCCGCACCGAGTTCCAACCAATGTGGAAAATGTTTTTGGCTGATACTTAATTCATCCAGTAGTGCGAGAACTTCGAGAATTTTGCCACCGGCTCGGCTGGGTAGTTCTTGAACCGGGTTTGCCGACTTGGACAGGTATCCCAAGCCGCCTGGAAGAGCAGAGCCCGTGTCGAGTCTGTTTCTGGAAAGGCCTGCATAAAGTCCCTTTTTATCAATCAATGCGGTCAGCACGGTCTGCGAAGCGTCACTGGTGCGATGTTGCGAGCGGAGTTGGAGAAGTCTTCCTTTCACCCCAATTGCAATTCTCTTCAATTCGGGGGTGGTCGAAAGAACCTCGAGGAATTCACCATTTGAGCCGAATTTGCGATGCAGTCCTTGTGCCGCTTTTTCGACAAATCCATCGATCGAAGGCTTTGTTGGCCATTGGTGTTCAAGCGGAGTGACCCATCTCGGGAAAACTGTCGAACGCAATTGACCCGATGAAAGATTTTCATTTGTTCGCATGATGCAAAAATCGTTGCCGAGTTGTTCAATTTCGCAGGTTCCCTGCTCTGCAATGTCTGGCAAGAAGTCATTCATCCAGACCTGACGACTCTCGTGGCTGATCTGAAGCATCCAATTTCTGCAATCTCGGCCTGCTTCGCTCAGTCGTGAGTACTCGATTTGGGAATCAACTGTTTCGTCGAACTTTGGTCCCAATTTGTTCTTTTTCGCCTGACTGTCCGCCAACGTTTTCTCCTTGAAATTCTCGGGAGGTTTTTTGTTGCAGGCTGGAATTTCTCATTGGTTGAAATGCTTTATCAAGCGGTCCGGAGTTTCAAACAAAAAGATTGCCGCATGTCTTTTCAACTGATTTGCGAAATTCTCCGGTTTTGATGGCACTGGCAACGAGTTCGATGTCGTTTGCCAGTGCCCTGTCTGTTTCCATGAATTCCGAGTGTTGACGAACGAATTCGTACGCACTTCTGACTCCTGCTCCACCCTGGAGAGGCTTATGGAATTCAAGGCCTTGAGCGGCAGCGAGTGCTTCTATTGCCAACACCCGGGCCGTGTTGTCGAGAACCCTCTGAAGTTTGAGTGCTGCCGTCATGCCCATGCTGACGTGATCTTCCTGCTCGGCAGAGGTTGGAATGCTGTCTACAGAAGCAGGATGGCAGTGAACCTTGTTTTCACTGACAAGGGATGCTGCAACAACCTGAGGGATCATGAAACCTGAGTTGAGACCGGAGTCCTTCATGAGGAAGGCAGGCAGTCCGCTCATGTGAGGATTCACCAATTTGTCGATACGTCGTTCGGAGATATTGGCTATTTCTGCCATTCCGATGGCCAAATAATCGAGAACCATGGCGACCGGCTCACCATGAAAGTTGCCACCGCTGAGAATTTCATCGGAATCAGAAAAAACCAACGGGTTGTCCGTGCTGGAGTTGGCCTCCGTCATAAGCGTATCAAGAACGTGTTTGAAGCAATTTCGGGCGGCTCCGTGGACCTGCGGAGCGCAACGAAACGAGTAAGGATCCTGAACCTTCTTGCATCCCGCATGACTCAATCGCAAGCCGTCGTCTGCCAATACCTTGCGCATATTCCCAGCAGCAACGGATTGCCCGGAGTGCGGGCGCACGCGCTGAATTTCGTCCCTGAATGCCGTCGCTGTTCCCAACGTTGCATCCAGAGACATCGCCACCGTGATATCTGCGCTGCATAGAAGTTGTGCAGCAGTGTCGCATGCTAGCAGGCCAATCGCAGTCATTACCTGCGTACCATTGATGAGAGACAATCCTTCTTTGGCTTCCGGAAGGAGTGCTGCTCTGCCCATATTGGAAAGAACCACGGCAGTGGGGTGAACCTTTGATTCCCATTCCACTTGCCCTTCGCCAATCAGGGCAAGAGCAAGATGTGCCAAGGGAGCCAAGTCACCGCATGCGCCGACCGAACCTTGGCTCGGAATAACGGGATGAATCCGGTTGTTCAGGAAAAACTCCATTTGTCTGAGAGTCGCTTCACGAACTCCGGAATTGCCGCGAAGCATCGTTTGCAGGCGAAGAACCATCAGCCCCCGGACGACCTCGGTCGGCAGAGGTTGTCCAACCCCGCAGGCGTGCGAGCGGATTAGATTCAATTGCAACTGACTGAGCTGTTCCGGGGCAATCCTGACACCTGCGAGTGCTCCAAAACCAGTGTTGATTCCGTAGAATGTCTCTCCACTCTTGACTCTTGACTCAACGCACCTTCTCGCGTCTTCGACCTTTGCAATTGCATTCGAATCCAGCGAAACGCGCGCTCCATATCGGGCAACATCGACAAATTGATCCAGGGTCAGTGAACAGCCATCCAACTGAATCAGTTCGTGGAATGGGCGGTTCTGTGAAGAAGAGCTGTGTGCCATGGCGTCCTCTTTGAAGTTTCTTTGGGTACGGATAAACTCTTTAAACACATCGTCAGGGGACATACCATGGCCTACAGGTCGCGCTCAAAATTTACGCCGGGAAGCGGGGTACTCGCTTTCTTTGAGCAGGTTTCGCGGTACGTGTCATTGTCCGTTGTAGGATGGGTGGTTGTCTCCCTGTTTTTTATACTGTTCGTTGCAGATGGTAAAATCACCGATTCTTTTGATTTGCACCTCGTCAAAGGCATCTTCAGCAGCTTCAGGCTGTTTTGGACAGCAATGCTGATTCTTGCGTTCAATGGTGTTTTGGGTGGATTGATAGCGCTGCCTTCTGCTTTGGTTCTGCTTATTTGCCGGCAATACCTCGATTACGAGTCCGGTCGCATTTCGCGCCGGGGAGGTGCCTGGAAAGTCAAACTCGTGCGAAGCCTGCCTGTCTCGGTATTGCTGACGAGCCATGCGTTGGTTCTGTTCGCCAATCTGATCTCTGCACCGCAGTTGACCCGCGATTGGTTCAAGGAAGACAGTAGATTTGCCTCCACGTTGACCGCGGCACATCATGTGATGGGTTCTTTGACCCGAAAATCCTATGCCGAAATCAAGAATGAGACGAAAAGTGAAAACTCAGCCACGAAGACTGCCAGCAAGAATCGTCAGGGTGAAGCTCGTCGGCTTCATTTGATTATGATTCCAGCAGATTTGATGGAGAACGATGATTTCAAGGCAGAGCAATCCAAGTTGAAGGACTCCGGACGGGTTTCGTTTGTGATCTCTGGTTCAAACATTATTGAGCAGCTGGATTCGTTGTTTGTAAACTTGAAGGGGCCATTGGCGAATCTGCTTGGCAAGACCCTCCATGCTGCAAATGACTATGGACAAATCCAAAGCAAACCAGATGCACAGGTGTTGGTCTCGATTTCTCCTCAACTTCGATTTGGGCGTCAGCCAGTGGGATTGGGTACAGACTCACTCGCGACCTTAAAAGACAAGATGATGATCTATGAAGCTCAGAGAAGGCTTCTTCTGTCGCAGGTCCAAAATTTTGGTGTGATTCGACTTTTCGATGGTGTTCCGTTTGTCGGACAGAATATAGACTGGCTTGAACTTGTTTCTGATGATGTTGCGAGAATCAGATTGAGTGGCATGCAAATGTCCAGAGCCAGTAAGGATTCGAACAGCGTTGCTGTGATTCAACTGGACAGCCTGGAAAATCGTTTTTCCAGCGTTCAGTCTCCCTTTCGTCCCAAGGGCTGGCCATTGAGAATTTCCAATCATGAAAGACGCTTGATTATTAAAAATATTTTCCGGGAATTGGCTCAGTACATTTACGACAACGCCAGCAGTGAGCGGGATTTCTGGTTGATGCTTCCATACACGGACGAGAAACGAACCAAAGCAGTGAGCTTTGCAGTTTTTAAAGAAGGCTCCGGATTCATGGAGAGCCTTCTTGAAAAAAATCCTGTCGGTTTTGGCGTGCTGAACGACGAGCTTGGTACTCAATTGGCCCGATTTCTTTCGGCAGCAGCAATTGTTCCCGATGCCCCGCTTGCCAAGGAAAGCAAACATGTCGCCGCGAATGACTCGTCACGCATGAGATGCTTTGATACCGAAGTTGATCCTGCAGGTTCAAATTTGCAATTCCAATCGTCGGATTTGCGGGAAAGAAGCCTAGGTGAGCTCTTGAATTCACTTATCCAGATGCCGGAGAGTGATCTTCACTTCCTGAGTCGAGGGGCTCTCAATCTGATCGCCAGAGAACCAGGATTCGGATTTCTCTGTCGTACCGAGAATCAGTCGATAAACGAGGTCTACCTTCTGAAGTACCAATCGGGTGAGATGGCGATGATTCGACCTGTGCAAAACGGGATATTGTCGTCGATTCTCCTTTCCAGGCAGCATTCGGAAAATGAATCTGGTTCAAAATGGTCGTCGGCAAAGTTGGCTCAGTACGGATCACCAAACAGCAATTCGTCTGACCCGGATGATATTGCGATAAAACGCGATGTGCTTTCTGATTTCGTCGTATACCAGCTTCTGCCGAATTCGGTTCATGAAAATGAACTCAATGAACCTTCGGATTGGAGATTGATGGATCAACGGGAATCACAGATGTTTTTTGCAAAGTTTGAGCATGAAACCCTGCGTGTACTCGAAACTTTTGCGCGAGCGAGGATTCGTTGAATGTCACGTCGCAATAATTTTAGATTCAATTTTTTTGTCACGTCGGCTGGCGCGGTTTTTTTGTTCGTGGCCGCAGCCGCATGGCTTGTGTCACGATTTCCGTGGCCAGTTTTTCATGTTGATTTTGCAGCAACGCGTGATTCGACTTTCATCGAAAATTGGCCACTTCCCGCTCTCGAGGAGGACAAGCAGGAGCGAAAAAAATTGCGCCGGTTTCCCAAATCGGAACAGCAGCGGCGTTTGGGAATCATTATGCGACGCATGGAATTCCTCAATGTTCCGATATTTGATTTTTTTCTGGACGAGGGTGTTCAGCTCATCAGTCCCGAACTTCCGGTGGGAACGTCTCCATCGGCACCTTTGATTTGGCCGTCGATGAAGTCGAGGCGCAGGATCGGGACTGAAGATTCTTCTTTTCGTGACCTCAGTTACGTCGTGCTTCCATCAAGCTTCGGGGCACAGTGTGTCGAGGGGATTAACATTTTCGGCGGAGAAGAGATAAGGATCGGTTTGCCGCAAGCAAAGAACAAAAGAAGTATTGTCTTCAACGTCATACCTCTCACGCCGTCCAGTCTCAGGGCTTGGCTTGGACAATTCAGCTGGGCGAGGCAATTCAATGATTCGGATGTCAACCGGATGCAATCGATAACCATTCCGGTCAACGATGCTGCTGCAACTTCGTTGAGATTGAGCATGGGTGCCGGAAGTTTGCTTTTGACATCCGCGTTTATTGCTCAATGGGACAGGTCAGGTCGATTGCCTGTGCAGGTCGGAACACAAAGTCTGGTCTGGCGCTCTGCCAATGAAAAAGTCACGGCTGAAAGTCAGGAAGAATCAGAGATTTCGTCTGACGAGGCGGTCGAGGAGCCGGGAAGTGCTCCCGGCGTGCAGGGAACTCCCGCTGCGCAACAAGCAGCTCAAGCGCCAAAGCCACCAGACACCACAGAAGCAAGCCCGCAGAAGACAAAGTCCAGCTCGACAGATGAGCTTTTGGATCCTGAGTCTGTCAAATACAATCCGGTCGTTGGCGTTTCGGGCCCGAGTTCGGTCGCTCTTGGATACAATGTGACTTTATTGCAGCTCGATCCTCTTTTGAATGATGTTCTTGCGGACGAGACGATGTCTGCTGCATTGGCCCCACGCCTGAATGCTTTCTTGAAGCAGTCACTCAATTTGCCAGTTCAATTTCCAAACACGACATCAGCCGCTGATTTGTTCCAGCACACCATTGTCAGGCAGAATGGCGAGTTCATTCCGGTCGACCTTCCCATATTGACACGCGACCTTATTTCGGGTGCCGGTGTTTTCAACCTTTACCAGGATTTCAGGAACTATGGCTACAAAGTTGTCAGTTTTGCCAACCCCAAAGCATTGTCTCTTCCTTCCGCTCTGGCTCTGGGGAGTGAGGTTCCAAAAATCGAGGGTCGTTGGTTGGACAGCAATGATTGGAATTTTTTGGCTCGCCGCAAACAGCTGGATCAACTGAATGAACCCGTGACAGGACTTGAAGCCATTTTCAAGAATGAACAATCATCTCTTGTCCAGTCCATTTCGGATAATGACTTCTCTCGATTTGCAGAGATGCTTGAAGGGCTCGAACTGCAAAGTGATTCCGTTCCGGACTGGCGAGCAAATGAGCTTGCGGTTATCAATTCAAATAAGGTTTATCTGCCGAGAGTCGTCGATGGCTTCCAGAAATGGATCAAGGACAACAGTCAGGCACGATTTTTTGCGCACCTTTACCTGAACAACGAGGACCATTCTCTGCGTCCGTCGTTCAAGGATTTTATCAAGGTTCTCAAATACAAGAAGATTGGGGCGATAGCTTTTCCGGGAGTTGCCGACCGGTGGGCGCGAATCGTCATGTTGGACCGCGTCTTTGGTTACATCATTGATGCGTTGGTTGCTCGGAGAACCTACCATAGGACCGTCATCGCTGTGATGTTGCCCGCTCGTTCCGACTCCAGAAAACCCGGAGCAGGGCGTGTCATGATCAGCGTTCCAGGACTACTGTCCAGGAAGTTCACATCAGACAAACCGCTCGCATTTGATGATGCAATAGCCTCGATTTCCCAAACTGTGGGTGTCCAGTTGAGCAATTATGACAGTGAAGGGCGACTGGTTTTTAGAGGTCGGGGAATTGAAAAGGAAGTAGTCAAGGAAAAGCCGACCGAGCCCGGTTCAAATTCTAATGGACAGGTCAAAGTGGTGGCAGCAGAGGTTCCAAAGTCGGATCAACTGGGAGAAGCGCGTACTCAGCCAGCTCAGCCAGCTCAGTCAACTCAGTCGACCGTTACACCCACAACCGCAATTCCCGTTCAGCAGGTGAGCCGATACCGGATGATTGTTTTGCCTCGAGCCGCGGGTTGTCAGCCGTTTGAATGGGCCGCCTCGTCCGCCTATTTTGGTCTTAAGTCGAGTCAGCCAATCGTTGAGGAACCAGCTCCACGCGGACGCGTGATCCGGGTCTTTCCTTGTGGCTTGCGGGATCAGGTGATCGAATTGAGTTGGTTCCAGGCCCATTCCGGTGCCGATCAATCCAATTTTATAGCAGGCAACTTGCCGATTTGGCTTGGTGGATATTTCAGGCTGAATCAGCCTCTCGCGAAGTCAAGTGTCGCACTCGATGCACCCATGTTCTTGGTCGGACCTCAGGCGTTGCCATTTGATTCACTGCCACTGCGCTTGCAGAAGTTCTCCGCTTCGGAGGTACCGCAATTGTTTGATTTCGGTGCCAAACAATCGCCTGAGAGAGAGACGCTTGCGAGGGTTTTGAACTTCAGTTCACAGGTTCATGGTCCCCAAATGTCGGCTCGGACGTTGGTCTATTTTTTCAGGGAGCCGGTACGTCGATAAAGGGCCTTGGAAGGTCTGGTGATTCATTCATCCGCTTGAAAGTTTTCAGGAGCGCCTGAAAACTTTCCATGGATTTCCTTGTTGCTGTGGCTTGATGATGATGTCATCAAGGTTGATGTGTTTCGGCTGTTGCAGAGCGAAAACAATGCTCTCGGCAACGTCGCCTGCGTCCAATGGTTGCAGTCCGCGGTAAACAGATTGCGCCCGTTCGTGATCACCGGCGAACCTTACAACGCTGAATTCGGTTTCCACCATTCCTGGTGAGATCATCATGACGCGAATGCCGTGGTCAAGTGTCTCGAGTCGCAAAGCCTCATGAAATGCCTTTACCGCGTGTTTTGTTGCACAGTAAACAGCTCCGTTTTCATAGGAAAAATGGGCAGCAACGCTGGAAAGCACAACAATGTCGCCGCTGTTTTTACGAATCATCTGGGCAGCAACACGCCGCGAAATCTCGAAAGCAGCGCCGACATTTGTATCGAGCATTTTCGACCAGTCTGCTGGGCTTGAATCAATGATTTTGGCAAATCCTGATGCCAATCCCGCATTGTTGATGAGAATGTCGACGTCCGTTGCACCATTTGCATCAAGTTCTTTGATGCTGTCCGTGCTCGTGAGATCCATGGGCATGGTTTTGACCGAGATTCCCGGGTTCAGGTTCAGCAATTCTTGTTTCAGTTCCTGCAGACGATCTTTCCGTCGAGCAACGAGATGCAGATTGCAACCCTCAAGAGCCAGCTTGACAGCAGTTGCGAGGCCTATTCCGGACGACGCTCCGGTCACGAGAGCGGTCTTGCCGCCCAGCGGGAGTCGCCGTTGGGCAAGCGCACGTTGAATTTGCGGCCGAATCGAATTCTGATTCATGGGTCAGTCCACGGATGCCACGTAGTCATGAATTGCCTTGCGGAAGATTTCCACGCGGCCAACGCTTTGTGCGTACGCATCTTCTGCCTTTCCTGGCAAAGACTGGGTGCAAACGGATATGTAGAACTTTATCTTTGGTTCAGTTCCACTGGGCCGCATGGAAATCTTGCTGCCGTCATTCAATTCAAGTTGAATGACGTCGGACTTTGGCAACGAATCAAAGGTTGCAGCTGCTGAAAAAGAACCATTGTTGTTCAGGCGCTTGGATTGTTGCTGGTAGTCGTAAATGGCCGTGATACCCGTACCTGCGAACATGTTCAGAGGATTGTTGCGCATTTTGTTCATCAGTCGGCCGATGCGTCGTGAGCCTTCCTCACCTTCCAGATCGACGGTGATGAGATCCTCCTGCCATGCGCCATACTGACCAAAGAGCGACAAGAGTTTTTGACAATGGGTGATTCCATTTTCCTTGAATGAAGCAGACATCTCCACAGCCTGGCAAAGCGCGCCAATTCCATCTTTGTCGCGCACATAGTCACCTGGCATAAAACCAAAGCTCTCTTCGGTGCCAAAAAGGTATTTGCGATCCTTGAGTCCTTTGCGTTCCCAATCGTTCACGACTCCGGCGATCCATTTGAAGCCTGTGAGTGTGTCCAGGATCTCAATCTCATAGTTTTTGCAGATTCGAGAATGAAGATCTGAAGTCACGATGGTTTTGATGACTTTGTGTTCTGGCTTGAGAAGTCCAAGCCTCTTGCGGGTTGAAAGAATATAGTCGATCAATAGCGCACCTGTCTGGTTGCCATTCAGAAATACATAATCGCCAAACGCCTGATTTTTGAAACTCCCTTTGGCTGCAACTGGGTCACGGACAACGAGTGCAAGACGATCGGAGTCCGGATCCGTAGCAAGAACGATATCGGCCTTTTTTTGGGATGCTTGCGCAATTGCCAATGCCAGTGCGAGCGGTTCCTCTGGATTCGGTTTTTTGACCGTCGGGAAATTTCCATCGGGCTTGGCCTGCTCGGCCACGATGTACAGATTCTTGTAGCCCCAATCTGTCAACGCACGCTGCGTTGGTGCTGCTCCCGTGCCGTGCAAGGGAGTGTAAACAACGCTGACATCCTTCTTGAGGTTTGGCTCCAGTTGAAGCTCTTTCACCTTGGCAAAGTACGCGTTGACCGTTTCTTCCGGAACAGTTTTGATGAGTCCCTGTTTGACCGCTGTTTCCATGGTCATGAATTTTGCTTGCTTGTATTCCGTGACAGCAAACACCTCCGCGAGAATAGCCTTGTCATGCGGTGGCGTGATTTGTGCGCCATCGTCCCAATATACTTTGTAGCCATTGTATTGGGGTGGATTGTGGCTTGCTGTGATGCAGAGTCCGCCAATGCAATTGAGATTGCGCACGGAGAAAGAAAGACAGGGAGTTGTTTGAATTTCGTTGAACAGATAAACCGGAATGCCATTTGCCGCCAGAACGCCTGAAGCCTGTTCCGCGAAATAGCGAGAGGTGAGGCGGCTGTCATAAGCGATGACCACGCCTCTTTTCGCTTGTTCATTGCCTTGCTTGAGGATGTAGTTCGAAAAACCCTGGGTTGCCTTTCGCACAATCGGCCCGTTCATTCGATTGCTGCCGGCGCCAACAACTCCCCGCAGTCCGCCCGTTCCGAACTCCAACTCTCGCCAAAAACGCTCGCGCAAATCGTCCGTGCTGCCACGCTTTACGAGGTCAAGTATTTCGCTTTTGGAGTCCGACTCGATTGTTGGGTCCTGCAACCACAGTTCCAGTCGGGGGAATGCTTCACCTAGAACTGGTTTGAGAGATTCCGGCAGCTGTTGGTTTTGATGTGTCATTTGACCTGCCCTTTTTTAAGATCGGTGATGTTGTCGCTGATTGAATTCAAAAACTTTTGAATGTTTCTCCGGGTGTATGAATCCGTGTCCGGATAGCGTGACAAAATGCTTTCGAGTATCTGTTTGCATTGTGACAGGCTGTCAAGTTTGCCTTGTGTGTCACCAATGATGGCCACCTTTTTATAAATTTCAGAAGCTCTTCTTCGCATGTCCTTGACGTGAGCCTCGGACGCCTCGCGCCTCAGACCGCGGGTTTTTTCACTCTTGTTTGCTTCCGAAAGATTGTCGAGGATCTCGACTGCGTCACCTGGCTTTCCATCATTCAATGCCATTTTGGCGAGTTGAATGGCCTTGTCGGCTGAAAGATCAAAACGTTCAGAGGAGTTGAGCACCGCCGATGGGGTGAGAGTGTTGCATTGATTGCTCGTCGGGTTGGTGGAGGTGTCAACGAGCGTGGTTTTGCCTGAGCCCGCAGCGCCCGTTATCGAATCGATGCGGAGCTGATGCGGTCTGCTCGGGAAAAGGCGGCGGATCTTTATGGTTTCTTCTTCAAGAGCAGCGGTGTCTGCCTTCACCCTGATTTCCTCCAGGGTTGAAAGTTGACTCGCAAATGCAAGCTCCAATGCAGAAAACAAACGCAGGCGGGATGCTAGAAGCTTGTCGCGGGCTCCGCCTGGCGGAAGCTGCGAAAGCAATTCGTCCATCTTGATCAATGCTGCGGCTTGTGTTGATGCCTCCGAAAGGCTCGAACGAATTTCCTTGAGGAGTGTGCTTTGAGTGCCGGTGAGTAGAGGCTCCAGGTTTTGCAAATCATTTCTGAGTGCAGGGCCTGAAACAAAACTCATGAACTGCAAGGCAGAGACGCTGATGGATTTCGCAAACGACGCGCGGGCAGCGTTGCTGTCTCCTGCGGCCGCAAAACTTTCGCCCTTCAATTGTTCAATAAAAGCAGAGCTGAACAGCGGCGATTCGAGTCTCAATGCCTGCTCAGCGGAGTTCAAAAATTTCTTCAGTGCTTCGGAGTCCTGTGGAGATTTCTGTTGGGCGCACCACGACGTTGCCAGAATAACACTGTTGGCATAGCTCTCGGGAGGCGCGATGAGTTGTGCTTCCAAGGCTCGAATTGCAGGACAGTCTCGTTTTGCGAGCGCAGCTTCAAATTGCGTCACAAAGGGAAGTGAGTTGTTGCTGCCAGAAGTTTTTCCGCCCGATTCTGTGCCTTGATTTTCTTTTTTATCAATTTTTGAATTTGTATCGGGACCAGACTGCTGCGTGTTGTTGGTGGTGCTGCAAGCTGAAACCGCGCTTGCCATCGCCACGAAAAACGAAACTCGTGAGAAATTGCGGAGCAGGTCAATTGCGCACTGGCGGACGGGAACTATCTTCATTGGGCTTCTCCGGATGATGAGCGAAGAGAGGCCCGAAAATGTTACCAGTGGCCAGACATTCCAAGCAAGTATCGGCGGTCTTTTGTGACTCGGCCGTCAGTGAAAATGGCAGCTTCGTAGGAACTGAAGTCCAAACTGAAGTTGGGCAAGGGAAGCGAAATTCCCCAGGATGTTCGGGTGTCGTTCAAGCCTGCACGCAGTGACAACGAATGGTTGTTGTTTGCGCTGCCTAAAAATATCTCAACTCCAGCATGGGTGAGTTGGTTGATATTGACGTCCCTGAAACCATAGTTCTTGCCGCCGTAGGTGATTGGCAATGGGTAAATATCCCCCGAAATCTTCAAGTTCACCCTCTGTGATGCAATGCGGATCCTCGGAACAATGCTGACGCCCAAGCGCACTTCGGTGGGATCCAATTGAGTTCCCGGCAATTCTTCGTTCACATCCCCGGTTCGTTTTGTGCCACAAATGGATTGGTTTTTTCCTGTCGCGGGGTTCACGAAATTGTCGACACAACCTGTAGGGATGTTCAAAATCGACAGGCCAAAGCTGGGCAGCCAAAAATCTCCTGCGGTCGCGATAAATCCTGCATCCACACTTGTTGCGGACGTTTTGTGCTGTTCAGACTTCAATGCCCCAAAAAGCCCCTTTGAGCTGATCATGTCAGCGAGACTGTGCGTTGCGAGCGAGCTCCAACGCAGGTTGGGTCTGAGGGAAAGACCAAGTGCCACTGCACCTGAACGGGACGAAATGCTCATATTCATTGCAGCTGTAGCCGTTGTTTCTGTCATGACAGTGCGGCTCAAGCCATCTTCCTGCGCCGGGTTTGCCACCAGATATGATCTCAGCGGGAGACCAAGAAAAAAGGTTGGGCCTCCGCGTTCACCCATTGCCAGCCATGGGAACATCTGGGTTTCCAGATAATTCCGTTCTGTGACCGACTGACTTCCGAAACTCTGGAGCCACTCGGATGGCTTCAGGGTTTTGCCTTTCAGTGTCGACATGGTCGTCCTGTTTCCACCCAGGGAAAGTCCAGGACCTTCAATGGAGTCTATCGCAGCGCGACTGCGCGGATGGCGTGTTTTGTTGAGTGCGGCAGGATTGGCGTAGAGTGCGTCTTCGTTCAAGGCATGGGCTGTCTGGCTTCCGCCAAGGGCTCGAGTATAAGGAGAACTCCAGGTATTGTTCCACTCCAGAGCTGACGTTGTGGTTTCGTCTGCCCGGCTTTGCGAGGACAGACAAAATGCAACATACAGAATCGGCAAATTGGACTTCCTGAGTACTTTCATGAACCCTCCAGGGAAGGGATCGGAGTTCGTGCGGAAAATCTGAGTTCTCCGACATTCGCTTGGGATTTAATGAATTCTTTGCCGGGCAGAATTGTGACATTGGAGATTAAATGTCTGTCTTTCCTGATTTTTTTCTGAAGATTGTAGAGGACGCCGGAGCAAGGCAGCGGGGAATCGGGCTCGATGAATTGGTTGATTTCCATGCCTGGGTCTGTTCCCAAGCCAAAGTGGAAACACACGTTCACGTTGAGGCAGCAACTGGCAAGGGGTTTTATGAAAACCTCGATCATCCACCGAGTTGGCGTGAGAGTTGCCCCTGGCAACGCGCTCCGTTCCAGAACCTTCGCGGATTTATTGATGCATGGGTTGATCTGTCGAAATCGATGAGAGCGATAGTCGACTTCGAACGCATGGCAGAAGCGTTCGTTGAACAAAGAGTCGCTGATAACATTGTTTATTCCGAAGCATATGTATCTCCCGCCGATTTCTCCTTTATTCGCGAGAGATTTTCCATCGCATCCGAAGTTTTTCAATTTGAAAATGTGGTTCGTGCCTATCTGCGGGGCATGAAGAAGGCCTTGGCGAGGAATCCTGGAACCGAGGTTCGTGTGATCGTTGATTCACTTTGGATATCCTCGAACGAAGAGCGCGAAATCATGCATCAGGCCATCACGAATATTCTGGGCGACCACGAAGCGAGTTGCGATTCCCATGGTCATCCGATTGTTGTGGGAATTGGTTTGGGTGGAATGGAAAACCACCGATTTTTAAATGAACAAAAAGAATTTTTTGCCAAAATGAGGGCACTGGGACTGAAGATTGACATTCACAGCGGAGAAGGCGGGACCCCTGAATTGCACAAAACAAGCGTTGAAGCTCTTGTTCCAGACAGGGTTGCGCACGGCTTTGCCGGTGTGGAGGCAAAGTTTTTGTTTGCCGACAATCTGGTGATGTGTCCGCTCAGCAACATTCTTCTCAATACCTATCAGGGACCGGTGGTGAATCATCCGGTTTTTGATTGTTTGCGCCAGGGCGTGCCTGTCAGCATCGGCTCGGATGATCCTTTGTTGCTCGGCAATAGTCTTTCCCTTGAATACACATTGATTCATGCGGTCACGGGACAGGGGCGCGAGGCTTTTGCCGTCACGCAAAAAAACGCCCGTGAGCGGGTCTTCGCTCCGAGCGTTCTTCGGCGAGTGTTCGAAACGAAGTGACTCTTTTCAGGACGCCAATGCAAGCATCGTTTCCAACGGCGATGGCTTGTTTCCCACCTTTGCCGGTTTGATGTTCTCCTTGAGTTTTTTCAACTTGGCCAAAGGAACAACGCGTCCGCTCTTTTTGCTGCCGTCAGCCAGCAGGGTTTGGATGTTGTAAATGATATCTTCTGTCAGTGGGTTCTTGAACGGTTTGTTGCCCCGCAAAATTCCTTCAATGATTGATATTTCTTCCTGAAGGATCTCGCGCGAAACTTCGGCGAAAAGCTTGAGATGCTTTTGAAGAACGACGCACAGGTTTTCAGCCAGCTGCTTTTGCGAAACGTCCGTTGCGGCCTTGATCAGCAGGGCGATGTGCTGTGCAGTCATGGAAAGGCTTTGATGCTCCTTGGAGACCCACTCCGAATAAGAAGCCATGAAGCCTGGAAATTCATCCGGATGCTTCAGCATGTAATGTCTCAAGACACCGTGACTCATTTCTGCCAGCGCGGGTGCGGCCGAAAAAAATGAACTCAAATGTTCTGCAAGGAAGAAAAAGGCGGCATTTCCCCGCTTCTTTTGTTCAAAGAAGGCGTTCAGCAAATCATCCAGGAGACTTTGGCCAAATCGGCTGATGACCCTGTTGAGTTGTGATGTCGTGTTTGAATTGAGAGGACATTTGGCAAGGTAATGCAACAACGAAACCCGAATTGCGTTGTTGTTCAAATTGCTGCGTGCCAGCAGGCTGGTGGTCACATATTCGACCACGCGCGCTGCACCCTGAGGATCCAGGCCGCTTTGTCCTGCTCGTTCTGCAATCATCAAGCCAAATTCGGTAACCAGAACGAGTACAGCCTGACCAATGGAATTCTTGCCTTTGCCATCCGAAAGCTCCATGTCGGAAAGATGCAACATGGCCATTGCAACTTCACGATAGAAGTCTGCATCCTGCGACGTCTCGAACAAAGCGCGCAGAAATGACAAACTGGTGTCCCAGTCTCGCTCGTGCGCCAATCCCGCTGCCACGAGCCAAATGGTGCCTTCGAGATGCTTCTCGTTGTCGTAGTGAACCTTGAGCCTGGAGGCTGCGTGCTGAACAATGCGAGTCCTTGCCTCCAGACTCGAGCATTTGAATCCACGCAGAAAATTCAGTTTGTGAGACTCACTCGAATGCGGTTGCAGTGCAGCAACGTCGTTGAGCTCTTTGAGTGCAGCTTCAATCGCCTGATCCGGAGCGAGCTCTTTCAAGTGGTGAGACATAAATTCCTCCCGCGTCACCCGTCATCAATTGGCCTGGTGGCGCTTCACGTAATCCACGATTCGAGATCTTGATGTTTCGTCGAGGCCGCGGAGTTCGAGTCCGTAACCTACATGCAAGCCATTTTCCCTGACCTGACGCACGACGAGAGCCCTCAGGTGCATCGGTCGACCGAGACCTTTGCCCTCTTTCAAGGTCAGTTTGATTTCATCATTCAATTTGAAGACTGCATCCTCGGTTTCAAAGTACAAACCCGAGATGGAGATGTTCTTCAGGCGACCGGTGGCGACCGAAGTGTCGTTGTGGGCAACCACCAATTCGTTGATTGTCGCTCGTGGTGCTCTGCGCCCCTGGTTTGCATTTTCGCTGATTTGAACCGAGACGAGGTGTGACTTGGCGGCCTGCTTCAGTTCGCCGACTTCTGCCAAGGGGCGCCAATCAGGAAACCCTTCCCTGTAGACGTAATCAACGTCACTCAATACACCCTCGGAAATGGCAGACCGAAGTTCGGCTTCAGTCATCGGTCCGACCTGTACTTCCTTTGCGTAGTAGAACCACACTCTTTCGTTCAAAGCCGCTCCCATGGCTTCCTCTCCCCAGAAAGGTTTGCAATCGCTAAACCTTTGGTCACATCGGAAGGACCTGATATGAACTTGACGATCTTTTGCTGAACTTTAATTTTTCTAAATAAACTCCATTGATTTTGATGGTTTGAGTGAGCTGATTTTTTTTCGGCAGTTGCCTGTTCATTGGCTAAAGTTTGGCAGAAAATATTGCCGGACAGGGGGGAGTTTATGAAATTGCCGGGTCAGCTGGGTTCTGCATTTATCTCGCTGTCATTATTGCTTTTATCGGCGGACTTTGGTGTTGCCATGGCTGCCGCTGCACGGGAAGGAATTGTCTCGAATCCGCAAGTTGCGAAGTCGCCCAAAGCAAAGCCAACGGAAGAGTTGGTGGCAGCCGACACGACTTCAGAATACTCCAAGATTCTTGAACGCATGCAACAATTGACCGCGACCGGCCAGCGCAGCGCGTTGGTTGAGCCTGGATTCTTCCAGAGTCTGAATTGGATTGGTCGCACTGCCTGCATCAACTATGTTTGTGGGACCCAAACGCTGGACCATTGTCGCAAGGTTCTCGAGATGGGGCTGTCCGATGATGCGCTGGTGGTCAGGGACCATGCACTGCGCATTGCCATATCGACCCAGCATTTTTCCGAGGATGAAAAGAGAGCGGCTGCCCAGAATGCCGTCACCGACAATCGAAATTATCGAAAAGGAAGACCTTTCTGGATTGTTGACAGGGCACGTGGCTTTTTGTCGGCCGGCCCCGGAAATTCAACGTCTCGTTGAACCCAGTGCGTTTTTCAGTTTCTGCAGGACATCACGCAGCCAACGCTGGTCCTTGACCCCTTCGAAACTCAGTTCGACTCGCCTGTTTCGGGCCCAGGCAACCTCGCTCTGTGCCGGGTCGAGAGGACGGCTTGGACCAAAACCGACTGCCCTCATTCTGGCCGCGGGGACACCCGCCCGCGCCAAGGCATCCCTGACGGAATTCGCTCGTGCCAGCGAGAGACGATTGTTGTGGTCCAGCGATCCGCGAATGTCGGTATGGCCTTCCACGACCAGACTGGACCAGCGCTCCGGATGCTGCGCAAGGACGACTCCAAGTTCCCGCAAAAACACATCAGAGCGTTTCAGAAGGATGGCCTTGTCGGTTTCAAAGTTGACCATTTCGGAATCGAGCAGAAAGCGCACGTTTTCCTTGACGATCGTCTTTTCGATGGTTTTTTCAACCTGAATCTTCTTGATGATTTCGTCGTTGGTTTGATTCCGGACGTCCTTGATGATGGTCTTGGGTGTGAAAATGCTCATGCCCAATTGAAGACTCAACATTCCAATGTGAACCTGGCGCTCAAAAAGGTTCACATCGGTCAAATAGGAAAGAACGAGTCTGGGTTTGAATTCGGACCCGAATTGCAATGCCAATTGACCACCCAAAAAGAAGGCTGAGCGATAGGCCTTCTTGGTGTCTGGGCCAAATGATGCGTTCGTTCCGAGATAAGCAGCAGCCGCAGGCCCCAAAGACCAGACGGCATCTCCATCAATCTCTTCATTCATGCGAAGTCTTGCGCTGAATTCCGCAAGTGCTGTTCTTGTTTCTATGCGCACGTTTTGAAGCTGGATTTTGCTGTTTGGTGTGTCGCCATCGACGATATCCCCGTCTCCCTGAAGCAGGGAAATCGAGTATCCTGCTCCACCCTCAATTTCGAGATCACGATTGACCAGCGTCAACAGGGCTTTTCCACCGTACAAAGTGCCTTGCTTTGAACTTTCATCTGCATCGCTCGACGAAGTTTTCACAAATGCGCCGTCGCCGCCGACAAAAAGATTGAGACCGAAACCACTGGGCCTGCTTGTGTCTTCGCTCAAACGAACGGTTCTGGATTGTGTTTGAGCTGCAAATGCTTGAACGGGAATCAACGTCCCAAGCAGTAGTATTGCCTGCACTGGCAGTTTCAGCGAGCCCTGTTTCATTTGCACTTGTCCCCTTTGCAGGTTTCCGGAACTGCTTTCCGCCTGAAGAGCAAATTGAGAGCTTCGGACACCTGATCCGGGTTGTTGAGACCTGTGAAGGACAGATCCACGAGGGTGGCACTACCAATGGATTTGTCGTCGATATTCGCGCGTCCGCCCAGGCCCGTGGAAAGAACCCTTTGAGGGTTCAGCCCCGCGCT
Organism: Silvanigrellaceae bacterium; assembly: GCA_049423385.1. Taxonomy (GTDB): domain Bacteria; phylum Bdellovibrionota_B; class Oligoflexia; order Silvanigrellales; family Silvanigrellaceae; genus RFOM01. The sequence continues at coordinate 26,824 of JBMSQQ010000023.1, forward strand.
GACGATGGCATTGCGAATGGACTGGGCCCTGAGCTCGCTGAGACGCATGTCGCGCTGTGGGTCGCCTGACGACCTGACGTGGGTTTCAATTGTCACGGTTTTGAAGTTGGACTGGAGTTCACGCAAAGTGTTTGCCAATTCAAGAGTGAATGCCTGGTCTTCGGGAGCCAGTGTCGATTGGCCTTTGGCAAAATGAAAACTTTCTTTGGGAAGAGAGTATTTGCTGACATCCCTGACGATTGTTTTTGTGACAACCTTGGGAACCTCAACCTTTTTAACCTTCTCGGAGCGAACAACAACATCTGTCTGACGAAGAAGTGTGTCGTAACCGCGCAGCGGAACTCCAAACTGCAATGTAAAGCCGTAGATCAGGACTTTTCTTTGATTGTCTTGAACTTCTGCCATCAGGGTCGCTCCGGCCCTGAAAATACCTGAGTCACTCATCAGGTCGACCGCCATCATTCCGCCGGCCAAGAACATGTTGTTCACCAGATTCTTGCGTTGGCTGAGGGTCAGGTCTGCACCAAAATGATCTTGTACGACGAGGCCGAGGTTGAATTTTGGTGTCAATCTGAAACGAAGACCGCCTTCAGCGAAGCCGGACTGTGTATAAATCCGGTGGCCAATGGCGGGTTCAAGCGGATTGTCGCTTTTTGTGGTGCCATAGAGGGCCGAATAACTCCAGCCAGCACCACCCTCGATGATCCAGTCATCAAACAGGAAGGATGCGAGCGCTTTGCCTGCGATTTGGGTTCCTGTGAATGGACCTTCGTTTGGGATTGTCGTGGTGTGATCGAGGTATCCGAGGTCGGCACCGAGTTGCAACACCAATGGGACCGGAGCAGGGCCCCGGATGACTCTCTCGTTGCTCCGAAATTGAACTTGAGGTTCATCCGCGAAGGCGAGTGACGGTATTGCAGTCAAAAGGAGTGTTGCTGAGGTCAATGGCCCGAACTGAAGCTCTGGCATCGCAAATTCTCTCCCGAGTTTCATCCCATGTAGGAGAGTAACTGAACCTCACTCTGAGACAAGCCAAGTTTCCGGCATATGACTCCAAGATCCTTGCCCTCTTGGATCAATCTTCGGGCTTCTGCATATTTCTCTGCCTGCAATTCCTTGAGGACTTCGTCCGAAGGTACACTTTCATCAAGGAAGCGCAGAATCTTTTTGGCGTTTGCGGTCGATTCACACAAGGTAACGTTGGTTTGCTCGGCAATCTGAATCGATTTCTCGAGAATCATACGTTGACGATTCATCTGGTTGACAGAGGTGTCGGACAGCGAATTCAATTTTCCTTCAAGTTCTAGAACAAGAATTTCGCATTTCTTGTTCATTTCGGTCCATTCGGCGTGAGCATCGGCACCAACCCGCTTGAGTTTGATGAGCGTCTCTTCCGAAAGACGCTTGGCATCCTTGAGTTCGCGGGCCACGGCTTGCTGAAGCTCAACCAGCTCGCTCCGTTCAGCATCGAGCCTTACAAATTCCCGTTCGCGCGCCTTTTTTCCACTCGAGAGCCAGCGAAAGCAGGTCATGAAGAACACTGCCTCAAGCAGCAGAAAAACAACGCCAAAAACGGAAAGTGCAACAATCGTGTTCACGGTGCATTTGCTCCAACGCCAAGGTAGTCGGCCAATACACGGCCGTCGATCGGATCAATATTCACGGTTTGAACCGTGATCATGAAGCGGTTGGGTCGCTTGCCCACATCTTCGCATGTCATGACCCGGCACAGCATTTGAAAATGCGATGGAGCTTCTGTGTGTCTGTAGTCAACATGGCGAGACTTGCGTGCCCAGTAGTCTGGCAACTCGACGTAGAGCCGCATCAGACACCCTTCGTCATAGGCAAGTGATGAGTAGAACATGGCTCCATCGGGAGCAACGCTGATTGTTTCGCCCTGAAGCATTTTATTATAGGTGTTTGTAATGTTGAATTTGCAGTATCGGACAGGAATTTTTTTCGAAACGAGACGCAACCTGAGCGACGAAAGCAGCTCAAGGGTCGAGACCTTCTGGTTGGAGCCTGAATCTTCGTTGTCGCCATGCAAATCTTCAAAGGTCGTCAGGGTATCGGCCATTGTTTACCTCCGGTTTGCAAATATCTTTTCGATTTTTTCTTTTAGGGTTGCCGCATTGAAGGGCTTGACGATATAACTGCTCACACCTGATTTTACGGCTTCGACGATGTTTTCCTTGTCCGCCTCGGCAGTCACCATCAAGAACGGAAGTCCCTTGAGGGCGGGATCCGAACGAACCGATTTCAGCAGTTCGATTCCCGTGATGTTTGGCATATTCCAGTCTGAAATGACGAACTGAATGTCTGGTTTTTCCCTCAGGATTCTGAGTGCAGCTTCGCCGTCTTCTGCTTCCTGGACGTCATTGTAACCCAGTTGGCGGAGAACCTGTCTGACGATCTTGCGCATCGTGGGAAAGTCATCGACGACCAGAATTTTCAAGTCGGTTGGTGGCAATGCCATGGTCTATTCTCCATTATTCCTGCAATAAATTCTTGAGTTTGAGTCGCATCTTCTGGACAGCTTGGGTATGCAACTGCGAGACGCGCGATTCCGTGACATCCAGAATCCTTCCGATCTCCTTCAAGTTGAGATCTTCGTAGTAGTAGAGACTCAAAACCAATTTTTGCTTCTCGGGCAATTCTTCAACCGTCTTCAGGATGATATCCCGAACACCTTTTGCCTTCAGCATGGTGAATGGATTCTTGGAGTTCGGGTTTTCGAGGCACTCCAGCAATGATTTTTTGTCGCCGGAGTGAACGCCGCCAAGTTCTTCCAGGGAGAGCATTGAAACCCGGGTGCGACCTGATTTCTCGTGAAACTCTTCGAGTGAAATTTCGAGGAACTCCGCCGTTTCCTTGTCGGTGGGAGGCCGACCCAGGCGTTGTTCAAGCTCGTATCGTGCTCTTTCTTCTTTCTTGTTTGTTTCGCGGACAGATCGTGGAACCCAGTCCTGGTTGCGCAGTTCATCGAGAATAGCGCCACGGATACGGAATTCAGCATAAGTCTTGAATTTGTTGTCTCGGCTCGGATCGTACTTGTCGATGGCATCCATGAGGCCAATGACGCCGGCAGAGAAAAGGTCGTCAAGGTCGATGTTCGACGGCAGGCGCGCAGCAATTTTTTGCGCGATGTATTTGATCAGTGGAGCGTAGTCCATGATGACCTGATTGCGCATAGGATCGTTTGCAGTCGTTTGCGACTGGTTTCGCGATTGCGAATTTGCAAGCTTCTTTGCAGCGGTTTTGCGGGCTGCCGACTCGCCACTTGGGCTGTCGAAGCTCGACGTTTTTGCCGGAGTGACGTTCTTGTCTCCGACTTTGTCCTGCAGAGGTTGCTTTTTTGCTGCACTGCCGTTGCTCATGACTTCCCCCAACAGGATATCTTAGCTAAACATTTCGGCGTTTTGGCCGGCGACAAGTCTCTTCCAGAAGAACTGCATTGTTCCTTTGGGCTGTGGCATGTCGCTGTTGAAAAGTATCTCGCGCGCAATCGAACGAACTCCACGTGACGCAGCTGAAAATGGATAACGCTGAACATATGGAGTACGTTCACGCACCGAGTTTCGCACTGAATCGCAGAAGGGAATATGACCGACATAGTCAACCTTGACTTGAAGGTACTCGGCAGCAACAGAGCTCAGGCGTTCATAAACGCGCATCGCTTCGTCATCATTCCGTGCCATGTTGACTATCAATTTGAAGGTTGTCTCATTGTTTGTCTGGGACAGCACTTTCATCGTTGCGTAGGCATCTGCAAGACTCGTTGGTTCCGGGGTTGCCACCAGGATCACTTCGGCAGCACTTGCAGCCCAATACTGTACGTTTTGGGAAACGCCCGCAGGCGTGTCTATCAGAACGATATCAAAATCGTCCTGGATGCTCTCAATCTGGTCTATGAGAACCATTTTTTGCATCTTTCCCAACTCGCTCACCCTCGGCATTCCACTGGAAGCAGGAATCAGTCGTAATCCTTCAGGTCCCGCGACAATGACGTCCTTGAGCTCACGTTCTCCAACGAGAACATCGTCCAATGTGGAGTCTGCCCTCAAATTGAGGACGACATCCAGGTTGGCCAACCCAAAATCACCGTCTACCAACAATGTTCGCATCCCCTCGCGGACAAAACACAGCCCAAGGTTTGCAGTGGTCAAAGTTTTGCCAACTCCGCCTTTGCCTCCAGTCACTGTAATCACCCGTGGTGCTTTCCGGTTTGGTCTGGAGTTGTAGTGATGAGCTTCCTGCTTCGTCGAACTCGTGGCACCAGGAGCACTCGGAACCCTGGCTTCTTCCATTAATCTTCGCAACGTTGTGGCTTGATCGAACACGCTTGCAATCTCCTTTGGTTTTTTCGTCAGAGTCTGAAGATTCGTTCGACAACTCGTTCCTTGGTGGCCGGCTCGAGGTCTGCTGGAACTTTTTGCCCGGTTGTGAAAAATGAGACCGGAATCTTGCTGGTGATATTGGTGTTCAGAATTTCGCCGAAGCTCCACGACTCATCGAGTTTGGTGAAAATCAGGCTTTGAGGGTTGACCATCCGGAATGCCTTGAGCGTTTCATCAAGGTCCCGCTGTTTCATGCTGGCAGAAAGCACCATATGGAAATGCACGGGGAAGTGCATCGAGCTCAGTTGCTTGAGTTGGTCCATTTGCAATTGATGCTTGCTGCTTCGGCCTGCGGTGTCGATAAAGATGAGATCATAATCGTAGTATTTTGCGATAAACTCGGCCAAATCGTCGAGATCGGCCACTTCAGCAAAGGGGCAGTCAAGAATTTTTGAATAAGCACGGAGCTGATCTGCTGCAGCAATTCTAAAGGAGTCCATACTGACAAGCGCAACTCTCTTTTTCTCGGTCAGTTGCATTCTTGCAGCCAATTTGGCGATTGTTGTCGTCTTGCCAACGCCTGTCGAACCTACAAGTGCGACGACCTTCTGATTTGTAAAGTTCGAAAGCGGGGTGATGCTCATCTGCCGAAAAAGAAACCTGATGCTTTGGTTCAGATAGTGTTCCTTGAGTTTTTCGCCAGACAAGGCTGTGCCATCGCTTCCTGATGGCTTGGGGCCAGAAGTGACCACGTGCGCGAGCTCGGAAATAATGGCCTCAAGAACGCCTGCAGCACGAAGCTTGATGCAGATGTCATTGAGGCAGTCATCTTTTTGATAACTGGATTCGGAATCGGACTGGTAGCGTTGCCTCATGAGATCGTGCAAAAGCACTCTGATCTCCTGCATCTGATCAGCCACGTTGACGTGTGGAATCATCTCGATTTCACGACGCACGCGCCCCAGTTCTTCTCGCAAGACCTTGACATCCTCGCCCTGTGTCTCATCGAATCTCTTGCTCACGCCGCTCAGGTGATCTTGAGCAGCATTCACATTTTGCGTTCTGGGTGACGAGGACTGGTTGTTTGTTTTTATCTGCATCGAAGTGTTGTTCGACATCGCTTGGTTAAGTGAAGCTGCCTGTGACGGGCTGCCATCGAACGCACTTGCCAACGTCTTTGCGAGTGAACGGGTGGCAGGATTGAGCTGGGAAAGCGTCGAAGTCGCCTTGATGAGGTTTGCGTCGGGGCGACTGTCTGCCTTTGGAAAGTTGACCCTTTGCGCCCGCGCTGCCTCTTCGGGTGAAAGGACAGTGCTCCGGGGACGCAATCCTCCCGAAGAGTTGTTGGCGCTGTTGATTGCGGCAGGTGCGGCAGTCACTTCGATCAATCGAATCGTCTTTCCCGACTCTCCAGAGATGGAATTTTTCTCCCGCGTTGAGAGTATCACGGCATCCCGTCCAAGCTCTTTTTTTACGAGTTTGATAGCATCCTGCATGCTGAATGCTTCGAACTTATGAACTTCCATCATCTCACCTCAATCTTTGAGACGCTCAACTCGAATCTCATGAAATCATCTGAATGTTTCTGATACGGATACCGGGTGCCACTTCGTCATATGAAAGAACAACAACCTGAGGCATATAACGCACCATAAGTTTCTGGAACGCTTGTCTGAGTCTCGCTGAAATCAGCAAAACAGGTTGAGTGCCCTCTGAGTCGAATGCCGAAATGCCCTGCATCAGTTTTTGCAGAATGTCTTGCGCAGCTCTTGCATCGAGATTGAGATAAGAACTTCCACTGTCAGTGGTCACCAGACCACCGGAGAGGATATCTTCAATCATTCGATCGAATGTCACCACCACAATTTCGTCCTTTTCATTCAGATACTTCTGCGTGATGCTTCGGCCGATTGCCTTTCTGCATTGTTCAGAAAGCACATCCGGGTTCTTTACAATCTTACAGTGGTCTGCAAGGCACTCGAACAGTGAAAGAATGTCGCGAACCGACACGTCCTCGCGCAGCAGATTTTGCATCACCTTGACCACGTCACCGATGGAAAGTCGTTCAGAGTGGATGACTTCTTCAACAACTTTTGGATTTGTTTCCTTGAGTTTGTCGACAAGGTACTGAACATCCTGCCGTGTCAACAATTCCGAGGCATGTTCTCGCAGGGATTTCGTGATGTGCGTTGCAATCACGGTTGCGCAGTTGACAACTGTGTACCCACGGAATGCAGCTTCATCCTTGTCACGTTTGTGAACCCAGAGAGCGGGCAATCCATAGGCAGGATCCGTTGTCGGTTCACCATTGATAGGCATTTCGACGTTGCCCGGGTCCATGGCAAGATAGTAGTCCACCATCAATTGCCCAGTTGCAATCTTGCTGCCCTTGAGTGAAATCGTGTACTGACCGGGTGCATTGTTGAGAAGATTGTCGCGCAGTTGGATTTGCGGAACAACGATGCCCAGGTCCTGAGCGAACTGTTTGCGGATGCTCTGGATGCGGTCGATTACTTCCCCGTCTTGCTGGGGGTCGATGAGATGAACAAGTGCATGTCCAACTTCAACTGTCAGGACATCGAGCCTCATCAGTGTCTCGATGCTTTCCGAATCCTTTTTGTCCTTGGCCTGGCTGTCGATGTTCTTGTCCGCTGCTTCCTTTTCTTTGTCGGCCGATATCTTGCGATCTGCAATCCGTCCCAGGAAGACGAGCAGTGACGTCAGGGTAAAAAATGCCAGTTTCGGAAAGCCTGGGATTATTGCCAGAAGAAATATGATACCCGCAGAGACATAGAGTGCTTTGGGATGGACCCGAAACTGCTTGGCAACCTGGCCACCGAGGTCACCTTCCGAGGTAGAACGGGTCACAATAAGACCAGCAGCAGTCGAGATCATCAGCGACGGGATTGCGGCAATCAAACCATCACCGACCGCCAGCAAGGTGAATGTCTTGGCTGCGTTCGCCGCGCTCATGTTGAATTGAATGATGCCGATCACCAGACCGACGATCATGTTTACGAGAGTGATGATGATTCCGGCGATGGCATCACCGCGGACGAATTTGGAAGCACCGTCCATGGCACCGTAGAAGTCGGCTTCTTTTTCAACGGCAGTTCTGCGTTTTCTGGCTTCCTCGGCATTGATGTGACCGGAATTCAACTCGGCGTCAATTGCCATTTGCTTTCCGGGCATCGCGTCGAGTGTAAATCTCGCAGCAACTTCAGCGATACGACCTGAACCCTTCGTGATGACCACAAAGTTGATGACTGTCAGGATGACGAAAATCACCAAACCCACGCCGATGTTGTCGGCAATCACAATGTTTCCGAACGCCTTGATCAATCCACTCACCTTGCCGCCGGCATCATCACCGTGAGTCAAGATGGAACGTGTGGTGGACACGTTCAACGCCAACCGGAACAAGGTCGAAATGAGCAGGATGGTTGGAAATACACCGAATTCGAGTGGTTTGGTGATGTATACGGCAACGAGAAGAATAACCAGTGAAGTTGAGAGCGAAAGTGCCAGCAGAAAATCGAGCAAAATCCCAGGCAATGGGAAAATCATCATTGGAAGAATGCCGACCACGGCTATGGCCATGAGCACGTCGGGACTGCGCAACCATTTGAGCGCAGCACCCGCACCTGTGGAGGTGCCTGTCGCCTGGAGTGTATCTGTGGTCGCCATAGACGTTATCCTTCCTTTTCAGGTCTGCGCAAATTGCAGACAAGCATCAGCTCATTGCGCCCTGTAGGTTGAATCGCTCAAAATAATCCTTGCCTCTTGCTTGGTAGATGACCTTCATGACTTCGATGACAGACGAGTAGAGGCTTGGAGGAACTTCCTGTCCGACCTTGACCGTCTTGTAGAGTGTTCGGGCCAAGGCCCTGTTTTCGACCAGCATAATGTCATTTTTCTTGGCAATTTCTCGGATTTTCAGAGCTAGAAAATCTTGGCCCTTGGCAACAACAATTGGGGCAGACATTCCCTTCACGTAGCGGATGGCCACCGAAAAGTGCGTAGGGTTGGTGACTATGAATGTCGCCGATGGCACTGCGGCGATGTTCTTTCTCATAATCAATTCCCGTGCCATGCGACGGCGTTGGCTTCGGACGAGCGGGTCACCTTCCTGAGCCTTGTTTTCTTCTTTGATTTCCTGCTTGCTCATCATCATTTGTCGTTCAAGCCTGAACCAACTATAGCCATAATCCGCGGCTGCGAGGATTCCAGCCGTGATTGCAGTCCAGGTCAGGAGCTTCAGCAAAGACGAGAAAAGACTGTGTCCAACCGTTGTCGAGTTTTGGAAATACAACAAGCTGCTTTGGTCCAATTCCTGTTTGCAAAAGATGTAAAGCACCGTACAAAGCACGACTCCCTTGATGATAACCTTCGCAAACTCCTCAAGTCCTCCAAAGGAAAGGAGGCGCTGAAATCCGGAGACGAAATTCAATTTGTCTGCGTTTGGAGTTATTTTTTTCCATGACCAATTGAATTGGGTAATTGCAAGACCAATGAAAGATGGAGTCAAAGAGAGAATGGCCAGCATGCCGACTGCCAATGGCACAACTGGAGCAATCACCTGGGAGACAACATCTTGTGCGGAGATTTCTGTTTTGCTCTGGAATGCCACAAGTGCAAAAGCGCGCTGGAAAAGGTTCTTGAAAGTTGTACCAATTTGTTCGCCCGTCATGGACAGCCCGACGGTGACAATGATCAGGGTTACGGCAGCAAGTATTTCGCGCGGGTTTGCAATCTGACCCTCTTCACGATACTGCTTGCGCCGTTCTTCGGTCGCTTCTTCGGTTTTGTCTTGTTGGCTCTCTTCGCGCTCTTCCACACGTCACCTCAATCAGTGTTTGGGCTCAAAAGCCTTTTGGACCTTGGAGAACACGGCAATCTCTTCGATGCCAGCATGTTCACCCATGAGTCGGACAAAGGCTGATGCGGAAAAAAAGAGAACAATCATGCTGACAATAAAACTCACGGGAAAACTGATAACAAACGCATTGAGTTGGGGGAGCGTGCGATTCAAAAGGCCGAGGGCAATGGTGATGCTGGTTTGGATCAGCAGCAGTGGACCGGCAATGCGGATGCCAATCTCGAAGCTTGCTGTCACGGTCTTCATGATGATTCCAAGGAGGATTTGTGGATCAGCTTCCATTGCAAATGGGATCGTCCGAAAAGAAGTCACGATTCCCTGAATGAACACATGGTGAATGTTGAACACGAGGATCAGGATGGTCACAAGCCAAACCTTCAAAGAGGAAAAGGGCGACTCCTGGGATCCTGTCTGTGGCGAAAACAAGGTGGCAGTCTGGAAGCCCATGTTGACACCAACAATATTCGAGCCGATGGATGCGGCGAAGGTCAGAATTTTTGCAGCAAAACCGATCGAAAATCCAAAGAAAACCTCGCGCATGGTTGCAATTGCAAGCGTGATCGGACTCCACTGGATGAAGCCAGGTGTGGCTTGAAGATTTTTTTCAACCACAGGCCAGATGCACAGACTTAGAGTCAGTGCGAGAAGAATTCGAATTCTGGCAGGAATGTTTGAATCGCCAAAGACAGGAAGAAAAAAAAGTACGCTCACAATCCGCAGGAACAGCATCACTGCGAATGGCCAAACTTTTGGATCAAGTTGGAAGAGCGTTTCGTAATTCATTTTTGTCGCACAATCTCCGGGATTTTCTTGAAGATGTCCTGAGTGTAGTTGCTCAATCGACGAACCATCCAAGGGCTCATGATTGCAAAGACAGCGATCATGGCTGCGATTTTTGGCAGAAATGAAAGGGTTGCCTCGTTTATCTGTGTCGCAGCTTGAAAAATGCTGATGAGAAGGCCGACAACCAGTGCAGTCACAAGCAACGGCAAGCTCAGTTCTGCAGTGGCGTAAATTAGGCCCATAAAAATGTCGATCACTTGCTGACTGTTCATGAGAAACTCCTGATCAGCGATCCTGCGAGCAGGTTCCATCCGTCGACCACGACGAACAAGATGATTTTGAGTGGCAAACTGACGACTGTGGGTGGCAACATCATCATACCCATCGCCATAAGGACGCTGCTGACAATCATGTCGATGATGATGAAGGGCAGGTAGACCAGAAATCCGATCTGGAACGCACTCTTGAGTTCACTGATGACGAAAGAGGGAATGAGCACCCGCATCGGAATGTCTTCCGGTTTCTGAGGCACCGGGCCTTGCGAGAGACTCAGGAAAAGTTTGATGTCTTCTTTTCGCACTTGCGCCAGCATGAAATCGCGGAGTGGGGCTTGTGCTTTGTCGAAGGCGACTTCAGCGCTGATTGTCTTCGCCATGTAGGGTGTAATGGCCGTTTCATAAATTCGTGTTGTTGTTGGCGCCATGACAAAGTAAGTCAGGAACAACGACAGGCCAATCAAAACCTGGTTGGGTGGCATTGTTGGAGAGCCCAATGCCTGTCGAACAAATCCCAGCACAATCAGAATTCTTGTGAACGCACTGGTGAGAAGAAGGATTGCAGGAGCGAGGCTCAGTATTGTCAGAATTGCAACGATTCTCAGAGCCGGAACCAGATCATCCGAATTTTCTGAATCTCCAATGCTCAAAGAAAAAAGTGGAATTGAATTCGATTTGAGATTCGTCTTTGACGGATTCAAACCAGGAGCACTTACGGGAGCAATTTGCGGAATTTTGTTTATTCCGGATTGAGATTGCTGAGCGGATGCAGAGAAAAGTGTTGTTCCCTGTGCATTGGCAAGAAAAGATTCGCAGACGAGAACGGTGAGGGTGATTGCCAGCACCCGAATGATTATTGATGTAAAACGTTCAATTTTTCCAATCATTCTTGCTGCCCTGGTTGCGAACGTTGAAGAAACAATTCTCTTATGCCAGCGGACGGAGCTCTTTGAGTCTTTCGCGAATCATGTTTGTGACGTTTCCGGCCTCGTCCTGTGATCCTGCATTTTGTGATTGTGTTGCGGGAAGGACTCGCTTGCTTTCCTGTTCAAAGGCATTGGCAACGTATTTCGGAAATGCAGCACGGGTTTGCTTCATGGTCGACTCGCCTTTTGATTTTGTGCTTTCAAGTGAGTCCTCGCTTTTTCTGTCACGTTGTGACTCGTTCGAAGTCACTGCTGGTGTTGTGGGCGACTCGGTCGTTATGGACGATTTGTTTCGCAGGTTTTTTTCGCGCAGGTTTTTGAGTGCGCCCATGAGCATTTCAGAGCGAGCGATTGCTGTTTCCTGGCCTGCGGACTCTTCCTTCTCGCTCGATGATGCGACAAGTCGCACTGAATCTTCGGTTGCGACTCGTTGTTGAACTTTTCTTCGTTTCGGAGTGTCTTCACCACCGTCTTCGAGGAGCGAAGCTTGCCTCTGTGGCGCAGCCATTTCAGTTAAAAGGGTGATTCCATGTTCTGTCGATGCCAGAGCGACTTCTTTGTCGCGGATCCTGACCAGGACAATTTGGCGCTTCGGCGACAAAGCCATTGAAGTCACCAATTGCAGCTGTTTCTCACCACGCGAGGAAAATGAAACTTTGCCTTGTTTCAATCGAACGGCAAGGATTCCCAGCGCAGCGATTCCAAGAATCAAAAGCCCGCCTGCTGCGAGTGTCGACCAAGGAGTCTTGTCTGCCTGTCCGAGTGGCATCAGCTGCGATTGCAGAGCTGCGCCATTTGGTACCAGAGTGGCGGGTGTATCCGAAGGAGTGCCTTTTTCGGGTGAGGTTTTTCCGTCATTGGTCTGGGAATTGGCCTTGGCTTCGCTTGCGGATACTTGTGACACAGAGTTCTGGACTCCCGACAGTGCAGCGGTACTGGAGTCCGTTCCGGAAGAGTTAGTCTGCTGCCCGCGTGGGTCGGTGGTGTTCTGGCTGGCTGTGCCCTCTTTTGCCGGTTGGCCTTGCTGGATCAGCAGGCCATTGGCAGCGCCTGTATCGGTTGCTGACTGCATGTCGTTTCGGGCTGACTTTGCATCGACAGTCGGCGCATTTGAGGTTGCGTCGGAAGCCGGAATCGGCGGAACGGTGGCTTGCTGCAATTTGTCGCCCGTACCAATTGAGGTCGAGACCTGTGCGACAAGGCGTGCTTCCCTGGATGCGTGCATATCGACGGGAGAAGCATGGGACAAGAACGACGAGCAAGCACCTGTGACGGCAATTCCCTTCAGGAGTCTTGTTTTCATTCCGTGGAAAGTCTGGTTGCAAGTCATTTTGAATCCCCAAGTGATGATCGATTTTTTTAAACAGCTTCTGGCGGATGCACGTCTTCAATGCCTAGTCCACTCATGACGTCGGTCAGACGCACACCGAACTTTTCGTTGACAACAACGACTTCACCCATTGCGACGAGTTTATCGTTCACATAGATTTCCATCGGTTCACCGGCCATCTTGTCGAGTTCAATCACTGAACCCTGGCCCAATTGCAGCAGGTCATTGACAAGCAGTTTTGTTCTGCCCAGTTCAACTGTGACCTTGAGCGGAACATCAAGAACCATTTTCATTCTGGAAAGATCGACCCTGCTCATCGCATTGTCGTCACCGTATTTGTGCAAGCTTGAACTTTCGGAAGTTCCTGAATCCGCGCCTGCTTTGCTTTCGAGTCCAAAGTCCTCTGGACTGAATCCTTGATTGTTGTCTTCCATCACAAATCTCCCATTGTTTCTGTAATTTTTACGGCGCGATTTCCACGCACAATTCCAGGAACTCCCCTGAACTTGTGAACACCTTCAATTGTGACCTCGAGCGGCTTGTTTGCTTCGTGGTCCAGAATGATGATGTCACCCACGCTCAACTCCATCATGTCCCTCAGATTGATCCACGCTGTCCCAAGGGTGCAGGCCACATTCACGTGAGTACCAAGCAGCTGATTCTTGATGCGATTGATCCAGATGTGGTCGACTTCAAGTTGCTCGTTTTGGAATCCGACGCTGAGTTTCGATTTGATGGGTTCCAGAGTTGAATATGGAATCACCAATTTTATCGATCCACTCATTTTTTCAAGTTCGACATCGAAGGTCGTTGAGATGACCACGTCCGAAGGGGGAACCACTGCGACGAATTGCGGGTTGATCTCAGTTCGTGAGTAGTGGATCTTGAGCGGGAATACAGGAGCCCATGCTTTCTCAAGGTCGTCGATCGCTGCCATGACAATTCGTCTGGCAATCTTGATTTCAATTTGTGTGAAGTCTTTGCCTTCAATCTTGGTATAGGGAACTTCGCCCCCGCCAAAAAGGCTGTCGACAAGTCCATAAAGAAGCTTGGCTTCAATCACCATGACAGCAGAGCCGCGGAGTGGATCAACGCGAAGGATGTTCAAGCAACTTGGCAATGGCAAACTGTTCATGAATTCGCCAAACTTGATTGGTCCGCTGCTGTTCACGCCAATGTTGGCAACTTTTCGCAATGCGGCCGAAAGTGACACCCGGAATAAACGGATAAAGCGGTCATGGATGATGTCGAGCGTCGGCATTCTACCGCGGATGATCCTGTCCTGGTTGGTCAGGTCATAGCGGACAAAATTGTTTTCCTGCGCCTTGTCATCGC
>JBMSQQ010000024.1:0-39682 GCA_049423385.1 Silvanigrellaceae bacterium
CGAAACTCCGGCATCGTTTTTGATGTCATCCGTGAGTTCGAGTTGTGCATCCGTCAAGGCCATCCGGCTGGCTGCAACTGCCATCTGCACAAAACGTTGATTCCGACGAGCTTCCTTTTCGTTTGAAAAATATTTTGCGGGCTCGAAATTTTTGACTTCTCCGCCAATCTGGACACTTTGTTTGCTCATGTCGAGGCTGGTGATTTTGGCAATGCCACTCACGCCTTTGATGGCGGCCGTCCAGCAGCTTTCGAGGTCATTTCCAATTGGCGAAAGTATACCCAAACCAGTGACGGCAACTCGTCTCATGATGAACCTTTCTCTTGGCAGTGGCCACTCTCCGTTGGCGCTTGCGTTGCGGGACTATACGTTTGCGTATAAACCTCCGCAAGAACGGGGGAAGAATGAGTCCGACTGCAAACGATGTTATTTTGTCAGCAGAATGCTTTCTTTGGGATTTTGATGGTTGCTTTGCCGATACGGAACGGCTTCATTTTTTGGCTTACCATGAGGCATTTTCGCATTTCGGGCACCAGATTTCAGAGGCATCCTACTATCCTTCCTTCACCCATCTTGGTGATGGCACCCGGCGGGAAATCCAATCGCATGGCCTCAATATTTCTGAAGAAGAGATTGGCAGGTTGAAGTTCGAAGCCTACGCGAGGCTGATTCGCCAAGGTCCTGTTTCATGTTTTCCCGAGACCTTGGAATTGGTTCGACTCATGCGTGCCCGCGGTGCCAGAGTCGCTATCGCCAGCAACAGCTCCGAAGACGAAATTCGAACTGTACTGGGCACAGCAGGCTTTCCGTTGGACGAACTTGATCTGATTGTCGGCAAGCGGAGTGATCTGCGCAAAAAGCCATCTCCTGATATTTTTCTCCACGCACTTCAGGTCTTGAATTGCCAGCCGGGTCGTTCCATTGTGTTGGAAGATTCGAATCGCGGACTCCAGGCTGCCGCGGCTGCAGAGTGCGCTGCCATCTGGATGAGAACCCGCTACAACGACACACTTGCCTCCGGCGAGCAACGGATCGGTGAGTTTTCCCATGCCCAATTGCTGGAGCTCTTTCGTTCGATGCCTGCGAAAAAGTAATCTTTCAACAGCACTGATGGAATCTGTTTTTTATGTGGATGGATAGTTGGGTTTTGAATCGACCTTTCCGGATTTGGCCCGAAGCACTGAATGCCCCCGCTCATCATCGATTTCTCTTTCGTTTTTTTGAAACGCAGAGGAATGTGGTTGTTCTCTCCAGCTCAAACACAGCCCAGCGTGAAGCATTCGAGGATGTTTGCCGAGCGCGTGGTGTTCCTGTTTTGCAACGTCGAGGGGGCGGAGGGACCGTGTTGCTGGGACAAGGTTGCCTCGTTTTGACTTTTGCCTTTTTTGCAAAAGATGTTTTTTCCAATCAGAGATATTTTTCATTGATTAACGGACTTTGGGCAGACGCCATGGCCGAAGCTGGTATTTCTGGAATCGTGACGCGTGGAATCTCCGATCTCGCGGTGGGCGACAGAAAGATAGCTGGCACCAGTCTTTTTCGGCGCAAACATCTGGTTGTTTATCAGGGAAGTCTTCTGGTCGATCCTGATTTCGAATTGATGCGGGATGTCTTGCAGCATCCAAGCCGCGAGCCAGATTATCGGCAAGGAAGGCCTCATCGGGAGTTTTTGGTTTCCGCCAAGGAACTTGGATACGCAGGCGATACGCAAGCATTGGCTCAACACTGTTCGCGATACTTCGAGCAGCATGCGGGAAGATATTTGTTTCATGATTTTGCTGATTTGGTTCGAATTCCAGAACATCAACACGATTTTAGTTGACCAGTCAGTCAAATTTTAATACCCGAAGAAAAGTAAGAACAAGGCGACAGGCAATTCGACCCGGGGAGGGTTTCATGCACGCAAAACTTTTGCTGAGATTGACGAGTTTGTTGAGCCTCTTTTCTGCTTCAGCGATGGCTTCAATTCTGGTGATTCCCCCGCCATCCTTGGCCCATCCTGCAGACCAGAATCCAACGACCTCAAACTCGTCTTGTGAACACACTGAGTCTGTCTTTCGTTGTGTCAAAGTGCATTACAACTACGATGGTGACACGATGATGGTTTCGATTGCCAATGTTCACCCATTGCTCGGACAAAAAGTTTCGGTTCGGGTCCATGGTATTGATGCTCCCGAGATGCACGCATCAGAGCCCTGCGAGCGTGCTGCCGCAGTTGCTGCGCAGCAATTCGTCAAGGAAGTTCTCTTGCGGGCAAAGCGCATCGACCTTGAGCGTGTTCAGCGTGACAAATATTTCAGGATACTTGCCGATGTGCGCGCCGATGGAGAAAGCATCGCCCAGATGCTCATTGCGCAGGGTCTGGCCTATCCTTATTACGGCGGAACAAAGCAGCGTATCGATTGGTGTTCACGCTGAACCTTCGCCGAACCTGGGGATCACTCTCCAGACATGACAAGTTCCAGCGAAGAAATATCAATGTCGCGATGACAGACCGCACGCAGGGTGTTTTGATTCAATGCCGAGAGGCGAAGACCATGAAAACTTTCCAATTCGCTCAAAACACTTTTGGCCGGGTTGGAAAATCTCATCAGGACAATGTTGGTTTCCGGTTGGGGAACATGTGCCTGCGGATACTTCCGCCGCAACCAGTCTGACAGTTTTTTCGCTTTAAGGTGGTCAACTTTCAGTTCCGTCAAATGGTGCTTGAAGGCAAAAAGTGCTCCCGCAGCAAGAATTCCGCATTGGCGCATTGTGCCCCCCATTCTTTTACGCAGCAGTTTTGCCCGCTGCATTTGGAGTTTGCTGCCAATCAAGCAACTGCCGGCAGGAGCACCGAGCCCTTTGGAAAAACAAACCGAGATTGTGGAAAACAGATGTCCGTAGTTTTGCAGTGGAATGCCTGTTTCCACGTGCGAATTCCAGAGTCTTGCTCCGTCGAGATGAAATGCCATTTCCCGCTGTTGACACCATTCTGAAAGGGCTTCGAGATGCTCGAACGGATGAATGCGTCCGCCGGAAAACAAATGGGTGTTTTCCACAACCAGCAGACGTGTGGGTGGAGTCACGAGAGAATCCCGCGCGACAAAAAGGTCGTCCATTTTTGTAAGGTCGGGTAAAAACTCGTCGACGATTGGGACTGCAACAGGCTGAACGCCTGCGATCGCCGACAAGGCACCACTTTCTGCACGCAAGATGTGGAGATCTGTTGCTCCCATCAGGGCTTCGCCGTGATGACAATGAATCTGCGCTGCGATTTGGTTGCTCATCGTGCCGCTGGGCACGAATATGGCGGCTTCGTGACCGAATGCTTCCGCAATTGTTTTTTCCAATTCAACGACAGTTGGGTCTTCATCATAAAACGAATCACCCACCTCTGCCTCAGCCATGATTTTTCGCATGGAAGGCGAAGGTTTGGTCAATGTGTCACTTCGTAAATCGAGAGGTTGCGATAGGTTGGACATCATCCGGATCAGATTGCCGCATTCATCAAATGGTCATGGATGAACCGTTCCAGTTTCGCCGAGTCCTCCGGTTGAACCTGCAGGAGGCGCAGGACGTATCCAGCTGGAACAGCTTGAGGGACTTCGACTGCCGCTTTCAGTTCTTCAATTCGTGCGATGGCCCGAATGGTTTGGCTACCAGGGTTCTGAGGCTCGCCAAGCAACAACTGAAGTTCGAGCAGGGTGGACTTTGCCTGGTAAGGAAACATGTTTGGGTTTGGGCAAACGGCGAACAAGCCGTGGCGCGCAATTTCAAGGGTTTCAAATTTGGAGAATCGGGCCGCTCCCAAACTTCTCATCAGGAGGGTTTGCTTTGCCACCACGGCAGTGCCGAAAGGGCCTTCCGGTTGGCCGATGATTTTGGCTGTAGCAGGTTTTGTTTCATCGTCCTGTCGAACAAAAGCTTTGTCCTGGCCAGGAAGGTCCGACGCTGGAGCAGGGGTCGCCTTGATGAAGTCGGGGCTGGTTTTCGACATGCGCGTGCTCCTCGGGGCGGGCCCGAACTTTCCAACAACCGCGTGTTGAGGACCAGGGGCCACGCTGCAAGCCACCACAATCACTTGGTTCTGTCAAGAACTTTTCCCGTTTCAGAGAATACTTTCAGCAACAAGGATTTTGCAGACGTCCTGGCTTCGGACGCCCTCGCTCGCCGCCTTGAAATTGAGGACAAGTCGATGCTGGAGAACGGAAGGTGCGACTTGCTCCACGTGTTCCCAGGCAACCTGGTTCGCGCCGCCCATGAACGCCGCTGCCTTTGCTGCAAGAACCAACGCCTGGGAGGCTCGCGGACTGGAACCAAACTCGACAAAGTTTTTGATCTGTTGAAGGCGAGTTTCCTCGGGCCTGGTGTTGCGCACCAGGCGAACGCAGGCTTCAACAATTTGTTGTGACATCGGGAATTGCTCAATGCTTTGACGAGCATTGACAACCAATGCCGACCCAGGAAGTGGAGGAAGTTCCTTTTCGACGCCCGCGAGCGTGGCAATCTGAAGTTCGGTTTCGAAGCCAGGGTAACCAACGTCAATGTTGAACAAAAAGCGGTCCAATTGAGCTTCGGGCAGAGGAAAAGTGCCTTCGTTTTCAATCGGGTTTTGGGTTGCGAAAACATAGAACGGCCGCGGTAGTGGTCGGCTTTGACCCGCCAAACTCACTTGTCTTTCCTGCATGGCCTCAAGCAGTGCCGACTGGGTTCGCGGAGATGCGCGGTTGATTTCGTCGGCGAGAACGAAGGGAGCAAAAATGGGACCAGGCATGAAAGCAATTTTCTTCACGTCTGGGTTTTTGTCGTCGAATTGAATCGTGTCTCCACCCAGGATATCGAATGGTGTGAGGTCAGGAGTAAATTGAATGCGCTTGTAGCCACAGCCCAGAGCCTGTGCGAGTGACCGGACAAGGGTGGTTTTAGCAACTCCCGGAGCCCCCGTGAGCAAGGCATGCCCTCCGCAAAGCACTGTGATGACAACAAGATCGATGACTTGAGGTTGCCCCAGAACCTTGGTTGCAAGCAAACGACGAAGTTCATTTGTGTTTTCGCGCAATTGATTGAGGTCCATGGTGGGCTCCCGAAAATGTTTGACTGCAAGTGTCCGGGATTGTTCGCGGGCCGTCAAGATTGACCGAGGCTTTACAGTTCCATAAAACCCAGGAGCTTGACGTTTTTAAATTCAGTCCGGTGTTGCCAAGAGGTTGTTCATGAGAATGCAGGATTCATCCATCAAGACCCAATCGAACGAGCCCTTGGCAGCGGCCACGTCCCGGGTGCTGGTTTTGGGGCCTGGCGTTTTTGGCCGTGCTCTTGCCAAATGTGCCCAGGAGGCTGGCTCGAATGTGACACTTTTGGGTCTGGACGAAGCCGCTTTGGCAGATGCGAGATTGGCTTTTGCGAATTGTCGGGGCGTTGAACTTCAGACGATGGATCGCGAAAGCGTCGAATTTTTGCGCGGCAGGAGTGTCGATTTGATTATTCTTGCAGTGCCATGCCAGGCATTGCGCAGTGTGGCATCCTGGTGCCGCGATGTCCTTTGGCCCGTGATTGAAACAACAAGTCATGTTCCGGTGCTGTGCGCTGCCAAAGGTGTCGAACTGGGGACGTTAATGTTGCCCCACGAAATTCTTGTCGAGTTGTTGCCTGAAAATGCGGGTCTTGGAGTTCTCAGTGGCCCCAGTTTTGCGAAAGAACTTCAGGCAGGACTGCCGACGGCAATTGTAGTTGCCTCTGCGGATGACTTTGTTCGTCGCAGTGCTGAAAGACTGCTTCACCGTCCGCACTTCAGGGTCTATGGCACGGACGACATTGTTGGAGTTGAATTGGGCGGAGCCATCAAGAACGTGATTGCAGTGGTTGCGGGCGTCGTTGATGGCCTTCAGCTGGGACACAATGCGCGTGCCGCAGTTGTCACGCGAGGCTTGGGCGAAATGGCTCAAATGGGTGCTGCCCTGGGCGCCCAGCCGATGACATTTCTTGGATTGAGTGGACTTGGCGATCTGATTTTGACCTGCACTGGCGACCTGTCCCGCAATCGCCGGTTTGGTCTCACCATTGCTCAAAACCGCGGTCGACCCATGTCCGAGGTTCTTGCTGAAATTGGCGAAACCGTGGAGGGATATTCGACCGCGAGGAGCGCTTTTCTGCTGAGCAAGAAATTGAGTCTTGATACACCTATTTTGCAAATGGCCTATGAAGTGCTTCATGAGGACCGTCCGGTGGACGATGCGGTTGCTCATCTCCTGAATCGCGAGCAAAAAGGCGAGTTTGATTGGATTGGAAAATGACAAGAAATTTGGAGATTGTCGCCGCGGATGTTGTTGACCAGGCAATCTTGACTCCTTCAAAACTTCATTTGGTTCTGACGGCCACCGACAACGATGCGATGTTGGTTGAAGAGTGCTTGCGGCAGATGTCGGGCAATCATTTTGATCATGATGACATCGTCGGATTGCCGTCTTTTTTGCAAACCGGGGTTTACCGGTTTGAATCCGCGCGCAGACTCCTGGCGCGTCGCCTCGGAGCTCTGCATTTGTTGCGCAGTCGACCCGTGCGTTGCCTCGTTCTTTCCTCGACTGCATTGGTGCGAATCGTACCTTCAACGACCTGGATGGCCAGCAACACGCTCGAACTTGTCACCGGTGAAGAACAAGATCAGGATGCTGTTCTCGAGCGGCTCTATTCCCTGGGCTATCAGTCTGTTCAGCGTGTCGAAGAAGTTGGCGAATGTGCGGTGCGCGGCGGTATTCTGGATTTTTGGACGCCAGGAGAAAGGCACCCGGTTCGATGCGAGTTCTTTTCCGATTCGCTCGAAAAAATTCGGCTCTTTCGTCCTGCCGATCAGCGTTCATTCGAAACCCGCGAAAAAGTGTGTGTCCTTCCCGCAAGGGAATTTGTCTGGCCGCAAGAGAACGCGGTGGGACAGTGGATAGAAAAATTCAACAAGGCGATTCTGGCCCAAGGGTTGCAAGGCGGCATTCGCAACGATCTTCTCGAGAATCTTCGAGGTTCAATTCCGTTTCCGGGTATCGACGACCTTTGTTCGCTGTTTGCCGACACTGATTTTGTTTCTCCGCTCGATTATCTTGAATCCACTTTCTCCGATGAGCGAAGCGGTATTCAGCTTCATGTTTTGCATGAGCCCCAGCGACTGAGTGGTGGTTTGAAAGAGACCATTGATATCTACGAAAGTGCATGGCAGGCCGGGTACGGCAAGTCGTACATGACAATCAAGCCCGAAAAATTGTTTCCTGCGGCCGCTGCTTTTCCGGAATGGCTGGGCTCAAACATTGGGGCAACAGCAGCTGTTTCGAAATTTGCACTTCCGGCAATCGTTGAGGCGAGGATTGCCGAGGCATCAAAGAAAAAATTCTCTGAACGCTTGCGGATCGTCAGCAGCCTGTTTCAAGACAATCCAGAATTGGGTTGCATTTTCACGAGTCCTACCCAGGATGCAAGTCTCGAATTTGTTGCCCTTTTGAATGCAAATATTGAGGAATCTGCAAAGAAACTGAAAACTGAAGCGACCATTTCGCCTTTTTCAATTGCAGACTTCAACCGCAAACAAGCCTCGGAGCAGTCCAGCACCTGGACGACAAGGCTTGCAAAATTCGCCAATCCCTTTTTTGTTCCCGATACCTCGATGTTGGTTCTTCCTGAAGAATGGCTGCGTGGAGTCAGCAAGGATCACAGCATTGAGATTCATTCCGACGAGGACAGCCAACGCGCGTCGCGGGAGGCTGCAGAAACGCTCATCTCTGGTCAATTCGGTGATTTTGCCGAAGGTGACCTTGTGGTTCATGTTCAACATGGAATTGCCCGGTTTCGCGGGCTGACGACCATTCGCGTCATGGACATCTCTGGCGATTTTCTTGTCCTGGAATATGCAGGAAACGACAAGGTCTATGTTCCTGTTCACAAGTTGAACCTTGTCCAGCGTTACATCGGCTCCAGCAAGGCCGATGATACCCAGTTGGATTCCTTGAAGGGAACCCAATGGGAAAAAAGAAAGGCGCGTGCAAAAGAGGAAGC
Source organism: Silvanigrellaceae bacterium (assembly GCA_049423385.1). GTDB lineage: Bacteria > Bdellovibrionota_B > Oligoflexia > Silvanigrellales > Silvanigrellaceae > RFOM01. The sequence continues at coordinate 8,020 of JBMSQQ010000024.1, forward strand.
AGCCAAGGTTGCAAAGGAACTTCTCGAGCACCAGGCAAAGCGTGCAACAACTCCTGGACACGCCTACGCGCACATCGAGGACAATTATCTGCTTTTTGAAGCGGCTTTTCCGTATGATGAAACACCAGATCAAATCAAGGCAACGCGCGAAATTCAGGCCGACATGTCTCGCCCAAAAGCAATGGATCGCCTGCTCTGTGGAGACGTTGGCTTTGGTAAAACGGAAGTTGCCATGCGGGCTGCCTACCGTGCAGTTTTGGACGGGAAGCAAGTTTCCTGGCTTGTTCCGACAACTGTTCTGGCACACCAACATTACCGAAGTTTACAGGAGCGGTTTGGTCAGTTTGGAGTCAACATCGAGATCCTCGATCGGTCCTCCGGAGGCGCAGGCTCCTCCAAGGCTCTCAAGAAGCTTCAGGAAGGTGGAATTGATATTATCGTTGGAACCCATCGACTGTTGTCGCCGGACGTCAAGTTTCGCGACCTGGGATTGTTGATTGTCGATGAAGAGCAACGTTTTGGAGTTCTGCAAAAGGAAAAAATCAAGACAATATCTTATGGCATAGACGTGCTGACGATGAGTGCAACCCCGATTCCGCGGACATTACAGATGGCCATGATTGGCTTGCGTGAGTTGAGCCTTCTCACCACGCCGCCCAAAGCCAGACTTGCTGTCAAGACCTTTGTCTGTCCTTTTGATGAGACCACGATCCGCGATGCCATCAAGTATGAATTGGCCCGTGCCGGTCAGATTTTCTTTGTCCACAACAAAGTCGACGATCTCGCGTCTGTGGAAGTGTATCTCAAGAAGCTCGTACCCGAAGCACGCATCTGTATTGGTCATGGCAAAATGCCTCAAAAAGAACTCGACAAGACTGTCATTGAGTTCATCGACCAGAAGTTTGATATTCTGCTTTGCACCACGATCATCGAGTCGGGCATCGACATGCCAAATGTGAACACCATCATCGTTCAGGACGCAGACCACTTTGGATTATCGCAGTTGTATCAGCTGCGTGGTCGCGTGGGTCGACGTTCCACACGAGGCTATGCTTATTTTATGATGAGCCCGACAGCCAACGAAAAAGACGATGGCGTGAAGCGACTCGAGGTGCTGCGCGAGCATCAGGAGCTTGGCAGCGGTTTTGTCATAGCAAGTCAGGACCTCGAAATGAGGGGGGCCGGCAATATCATGGGCGACGACCAAAGCGGTCGCGTCACCGAGGTCGGTTTGGAAACGTATCTGCAAATGCTCGACGATGCGATAAGGTTGATTGGTGGACGCAAGGTCCGTGTTCTTCCCGAAGCGGAAATACAGGTTCCCGTCGAGGCACAGATTCCCGAAGATTATGTGCAGAATGCGCGCGAGCGATTGCGATTGTATCGTCGGTTTTTCGGTGCGCGAAACGAAGACAATCTGGCCTCACTCACGGTGGAATGTGCCGACCGCTTTGGTCCGTTGCCCGAAACAGTTCAAAACCTGGCCGACATGGCCCGTATCCGGCGTTGGTTGATGAGCTTTGGCGGAATCGGCTTGAACGTCAGCGACGACTTCACCGAGGTCAAGATCAGTCCTGAAATCCTGCAAGCGCGCGATGACCAGGATGCCGAGGCAATCATCAGACGGATTTTCGACGTCTGCAATCGCGAAGTGAAGGGTGTTCGACTCACACCTGATGGCAGATTGCTGCTACCCTTGAAAAAACGTCAGTTCCGTCCGGAATTCGGTATGACCGGAATGGTGGATTTGAAAAAGTATCTGACGTTGTTTGCGGGTGAATCTTATGCCGGTTTGCATGTCCAAAAAATCAACTCATGAATTTGCCAGTGTCAGTAGGTTCCTGACGCTCATTTGCGGATTGGCTGCGATTGCTTCCACGAGTCGTGCGCTGGCACAATCGTCGCCTCCGGAAAAAAGGGGAGGCAAGGGTGCGAATACGGTTAAAACCGACGATGCCAAGCTGCAACTCAAGATTAGAAAACTGGAAGAGCTGATTGAGCAGGAAAATGTTTTCGAGGCATCCGAGCTACTGAAGTCACTTTCTGAAAAAACCATCAGTCAAAACAAAAGGCTTCTCGTCGCAAAAGCATTGGTGGCGAAGGGATTGTATCAGCTTGCCGAAGCTGAGGAACTGTTGAAAGCGGCGCTCAAAATTGATGCCGATGATGCTTCTGCACAATTTGAAATGGCATTGATCTTAATGGAACGAAAAGAATGGAAGGATGCAGATGTCCTTCTTCGTCTTGCAGGTCAGTCAGAGCAACTCAAGGGTCAGAGGCGAGCCATGTTGCCGTACTATATGGGTGTGATTGCCTATGAGACGGGACGGCTTTTTGATGCACGCAGCAGCTTCACAACCATGACCTGGAACGAGTCGTTGGATGCTGCACTTCAACAGTCAGTCGGTGTTTTCATCTCGAGAATTTCACGTGAACGTCCGTGGACGATCGTTGCACCCCTTTCTTTGCAATATGACTCAAATCCATTGGGATTGAACCGCGCAGCTCCACTTCCCGAAGGATATGCCCAAAGGCATGTGCTCAAGGTGATTGGTGGCCTTTTCGCGAACCTCGAGGGTGTGGGGGGCGACAAGGCCGGCGCTGGCCCCTTTGGATTGGGTCTTCGCTTGTTTGCTGTTCAAAATATTGAAAAGTCATTTTCCGGACTGAATGTTCAATTCATCGAATCCGAGGCCAATTGGTCACGATTTCTTGGCAAAGAGACGGGTGTTTTCAAATCGGCGCTCATGGCCAACCTGATTCGGTTGGGAGGGCGTTCATTGAGCACGGGTTTCTCCGTGAAGTTGAGCCTTGGTGCAAATGAATTGTCGATGATCCTTGATAGGGATCTTCAAAAGACGTCAACGAAAGACTCTTCGGTCTACCAGATTCGCTACGCCAGAGAGCAAGGACTTTACAGTCGAGGTGCGTTTTCCTTGTTTGTGCCTTTTGAGCTCGCAGCCAGACAGTCCGTTTCTTCCAGTTTGCGGGATCGAAAACTCGAATTTGCGTTGTCGCCGGGAATGGGTTGGACATTGAGCAGGCGAGCGAATCTCAAGGTCACGGAAAAATTCGCTTTGGAAAGATTTCTTACCGAAACTCAGTCCTCGTATACGCTCAATCGGATTTCATCGGGTTTGAATTTTTCCTATACAATCCAACCATATCTGATTCTCAGTTTGGGTGGTTCGTTCGATTGGGAGAAGAATATTCAATCCGCCTCTGTCACCCAGAAAAAGGTTGCGACAACAAGCTTGCTCGGAATTCTCTGATTGGGCTCGGATTCGGATGAGGGCTCGCAGTTTGCGTTCAGGGGTGTGGGTCGAAATTTCAAGCACACCGCAGGTGTTTCAACTCAGGACCGACCTGACACGTTTGCTGAAATCCCGCACCGCCTCCTGGAGCGATTGCCCTGCATCGACGGCCTGTCTGACTTCAATGGCCTGAAGGAGATCGCTCATCACGTCGCCCGGATCTTCCTTGGCAGAGCAACTGCATTTGCCTGTGTTTTCAAGTTCGGTGATAAAACCGTTGAGTTGTTCAATGGAATAATTTTGCGCAAGTTCGCGCAATGCCTTCACGTCCATGCTGTCGGTCTCCTCAAACGCTCAAACCATTTTCGATCAAAAAAGACCGAAGGCTTTCTTCGCGTGTGGTGCAGAGTGATGCAATCACCTTTCCGTCCTTGACCAGCGCCAAGGTCGGGAGGTTGGTGATTTCGACAAGGTCCCGGGAGCCAGGATTTTTCTCGGCATCGATTTTGAAAAGGTCCAGCTTGAACTCTTCAGCTACCCTTTTGAACATTGGCGCTGCCATCCGGCATGCGCCACACCAACTTGCGTAATAGTCGACGAGAGCCCATTGGCTTGCACCAATTGTGGCTCCAAAGTTGTCATCAGAAAGTTCGATAAAATCCGTCACAGCGTCACTCCCTCGATTTGCTGGACCGGCGCGATGCCACTTTCACAGAACGACCTCTGTGGGCTGTAGAACGACCCTTGCGCTTTTTCACTTTGTCTTCTTTCGTGAGGCGTTCATACTGACCGGTTCCAAGTGCCACAGGTATTATCACCTGCTGGCCCTTGGACAAGCGAACATTGGGGCGGATGTGGGGATTTACTTTCAGCAAAGTGGCCAGAGAGATGCCATATCTGCTGGCAAACTGATTGACTGTTTCCTTGCGCTTGACCCGGGCTGAGACCTGAACGGTTCGGGATGCTTGCGGCAGCGAATCCACTGCTGCGATTGCGGTGGCATAAGAACTTTCCGGGACTCGAAGAATGTAGGGTGCTTTTTCCTGTCCCGGAGGAGTCACTCCGAGCCTGAGTTCCGGGTTGATGCTTTCAAGGACCTTGAGATCGACGTCAATGTTGGACGCCAGGTCTGCCAGGCGGATTGATTTTTCGAGAGCCAGACCGCGGGTCCTGAGTGCACGGCTTCCTTCACTCACTTCGAATCCAAAACGGGTCGGGTTCTTTGAGATGATCATCGCAGCCATCAACTTGGGCACGTAATTTCGGGTTTCATTCGGAAGTCGTTTTGCAGCGGAGAGAGCAAAGAACGTCTTGTCCGAATAACCGCGCATGCTCCTCGAAACCCGACCTTCACCTGCATTGTAACTGGCGGTTGCAAGGTGCCAATCGCCGAAGAGCGTGTAGAGGTAAGTCAAATATCTTGCAGCTGCGACCGACGCTTTTTCGGGATCCCGGCGTTCGTCGACATAGTCGTTGAGCTTGAGGCCAAAATTGCGCCCGGTGGCACGCATGAACTGCCATGTGCCTGCAGCGCGCGCGATCGACGTGGCTTTGTTGTTGAATCCGGACTCGATCATGGCAAGGTAAATAAGATCCTTGGGAAGTCCGAATTTTTCGAGCACGGGAACGGCCTGGGGAATAACATCTTCAGCTCGTTTGAGCCAGGTCACGAAGGCTTTCCGACCACGCGTCTGAAAATATTGGATCCACTTGATCACATCCTCGTTGATGACAACAGGGTAATCGAACTCAAAATTCGACAACGTTGGCAGAAGAAGTTTGGTGTATTCTTCGGAACGAGCCGAATCCAGAGCGGTTTTGAGTTTTGAGTTGCTTTTGTAGTGGTTGCGATTTTTGCTGATGAATTGACCATCGAAAATGCGTCGCCATTCTTCCATGTAGACGCTGCCTTCGCACAGCGCGAAATTACCTTCGATACCAGAATTCTGGAGTAGTTCTGCAACTTCCTCAGGACTCCTTGCCGAATCTGCATCGAGAATTTCCTTGTCTGTGTCGATCTCGCTTTCTTCGACAAGAGCTGTGCTGTCGTCCTCGTCGTCCTCGGTTGACAAGGTCAACTGTGAATTCGAAAGCGCAACATTGGATTTGAATTCAGTCAGGTTTGCCGAGTTTTCCAACCCGGTCTTTTGAACAGAGTTTCCAGTTGGTTTCTCAAACTCGCCTTGCACCGATGAATTCTGGTTGGGCTGCGTTTTTGCAACCAAGGGGCGAGCCGAGGGTTGGCCCAGCTGGTTGCGAAGCGTTCCGTTGCTCTCCTTCAACCTTCCATCCCGCTCCGGTGTTTTCAATGGAACAGGTTGTTCTGGCTTCAGTGATGCGACGTTGTACTTTTTCAAGCCCGTCTGTTCGAGCATCGAAAGTTGGGTACCATCGAGCGACAATCGCGGAGAGGAGCGATAATTTCCGGGGGTTTGACAAGCGACGGCTCCCAGCAAGCTGACCGCAAGCATCAGACCAAGAGGTCTGCTCAATTGCTTCTTTTGCTTTGATTGAGATGTCACCAAAAGTCCCCCAAAAACGGTTTTGCGATTGCAAAGACCCTCTTTGCTTAAAAAAAGAGCATGAGTTAGAGAGTGAAAAACCGATGCCTCGTTTCCCACTTTACCGACTTCGACGCAACGGGAAACTTTTCTCCAGGCCAAAACTGGGGCATTGTCGGTGTTATTGACTCGTTTTAATTTCTCAAGCATTCGAAATAGCCGGCAAATTAATGTTTTCTGGAGGTCCAGTTGGTCGAAAATCTGACACTTTCCAAAATGACTTGTCGGCCCCTTGATTCGTCTGGGGTGGCAATAGTGAACGTTCTGGATGCCCTCGAAAAAGGCAATTCGCCGGGTCAGACACCTCTTGAGCTTGAGGTCTCTTACTTTATCGAGGATCAGCCCCTTGCCCGCGGAGCCCACGTTCGATTTCGACATGCGGGAGCATTTGTCTGCACGATTTGTCGGAAATCCACGAAAAAGCTGTTTGATGGATCGTGCTGGCCCTGTCTTCAATCTTCCGCTCAAGCGGATCGCTGTGTTCTGAATCCCGTCGGTTGCCACTTTATGTCAGGGACCTGCCGGGAACCATCCTGGGGCGAAGAGTTCTGCTATCAACCGCATTTCGTCTACATCTCTTACACAGACAAGTACAAAGTCGGAATCACGCGGCGAAACCAGGTGCCGACTCGTTGGATAGACCAGGGTGCAACCATGGCGGTGCTTGTGGCTGCAGTGGGATCGCGGCATCAAGCAGGACTATTGGAAGACTTTCTTTCACAAAAGTTTGCCGACAAAAGCCACTGGATGAAAATGTTGAAAACTGCAAACAACAAGCCTTCCCCGAAGGAGTTCGACGTCGTGCGTTGCGACGCGCTGGAACTGCTGAAAAATGGACTTGGCGGGCCCAAAGCGGAACAGCTCCGGGTTGCAGTTCCCTCTGTTGCACCACGGGCATCGGATATTGAGATTTTGGATGCGTCCAGGATTGTTTCGATTTCTTATCCTCTCTGGAATCCAATGCCCGAAAAAATTTCCTCACTGAATCTGGACAAGAGTCCGACTTTGGAATCTTCGCTTCGAGGAATCAAGGGGCAATATCTGATTCTCGAAGAAGGCGTTTTCAACGTGCGCCGTCACGAAGGTTACGTCGTGAACCTTGAAATTCAGAGCTAGCCCTGCCGAGGTTGTGCAGGACGATGGATTCCAGTTCATCGATTCGAATGGGCAAGAGACTCATGGAGAAGCGTCGCTTCAAAAGACGCCAGCGGGTGAATCTGAGCAGGGCTTCCCACAGCAGGATGCGCACCCGATGCACGGTTCCGACAGCCAAAAGCGCAATTGGCAGTTGCGCCTTTGTTTTCGAGGCCACTCTCACAAAACGCTGCTCGGCAAATTCACGTCGCAGTTCGAGTGACAACAGCAGTCGCCACAAAAAGCGTGCGTTCCAGCCGAGGCCTGACAATGGATTGTCCCACAATTGAGAAAATCTGAGCTGAAACAGCCTTCGGGCCGCAGTCTTGACTTCGCCAATCAAGCTCACCTCATTGACCGTGCGGTTGTGTGAGGGTTTGCTCCATGCCTCAACCGTGCGCCAATAGTCATCGAGGGATTTTCTTCTCAGTTGTTCCAGGCATTCGATGATTGCAAAATTACGCGCCAAGGATGCCAATTTCACGAATTCCTGCCTGTCCCTGAGCCAACCGGACGAGGGCAATTCAATGATATATCGAACTCTTGCGGGCCTGACTCCGTCGAGAATGGAAAGCTTCAGATCTGAAGATGTCAAAAGCGAGATTCCATCCGGTGTTTGCTTGAGGTTCGAATGTTCCTCGGGTGACACCCGCTTGAATCTGATTTCACAAACTCCAGCGTTGCGGAGTTCTCCGAGCCTGAGCCCAAGTGTGCGGAGATCACGCTCGTCGAGTGTTGGGCCAATTTCGACTTCGGGTGAACGCTGGATGTGTTGAAAGACGATCGCCGTCGCAACTTTGAAGACCCTAAAAATTCCAACATCGAGAACTGTATTGATGATGTCGCGCAGTCCAAAATACTTGCGAAGTTCAAGCGCGAATGAATTTCTGGCTGAGATTGAAGTCGCAGTGATTGCCAGTTGGGTCAAACCCCGCAGGGCCGCCTGGACCTCAATCCGCAGGTCCACGCTGTTCTCGGCGAGTATCCGAATGAAATCGGCCATGAAATGGGCAGTGCCGTGAGTGTATTCCTCCGCACTCATCAGTTTGCCAAGTTCGTCATAGAGTTTGTTGTTGTGGAGCGCATCCGGGTTTGAAACAAGCAAATAAAGTGTGTCGAGGACACCTCCAATGTCGCGCAGCAAGAGTCGATAAAGCATGGACTTGAACTGTTCACGGGTGTCCTCTTCCCAAATGAAGCAAGGGTTCAAGTCGATCATCGAAACGGTCAGCGTGTTGTCATCCAGAAGAATATTCCCAGGATGAGGATCTGCCCAAACGATTCCCTTGTCGAAAAGAAGGCTCAGGTATGCAGTGATCAGGCGGTCGGCAATTTCGCGGCGCTCGAGATATTTGGTTTGCACGCTGCGGGTTATCTTAGTGCCCGGCATGCGTTCCATGAAAAGGTACTTTGGGCTGGTCTGGAAATATTTTGGAACCACCACCTTGGAATCTTCGGGGAGAGAGGATCTGATGATGTCTGCATTTTCCTGTTCACGTCGGAAGTCGAGTTCGGCAGAGCACTGTCGAAAATAATGCGTGATTCCCCTCAGCAGTGCATCACACATGCCTTTCAGTTCCTGCCTCAGCGATTCGCCCAGGGCCCGATCGCTTTCCAGCGAGGATTGAATACTTCGGGCAATATGACTCAAATGAGAAGCCTGGATCTCGAGAAGTTAGTGAAGTCCTGGCCTTTGTATTTTGAAGAGCAATGTCTGAACTGAAAATTTCTCACGACCCGAGTCATACAATTTGAGCTCGTAAATGGCCCCAACACTGGCAGCTGCAAAGTGCGGAACAGGCTGTTTGGGAATGACCAGGTAATTTTCCCAGTGGTCTTTGACTTCTGTCTGATTGAGGACACTCAGAAGATAGCCGAATGATTTTTCAACGCTTGGATAAACCCCGGCCGCCGCGTCCTGTGAGCTGCGCAATTCCTTTGCCAGATTGGGTGGGCACATTTCTGCCAGCACTTGCGAGGTTTTAAGATAGAGTCCCCCCAGTTCCTGGATTGCAATTGAGAGCAGACGGCTGGGAGTCAGCTGATCCCGTGGAGTGCAGATTGTCGATATGAAAATATTCAGGCTCGATTCCGGTGGGACGAGATCCAAAACGTCATGCAGAAACGGAAGAATAACTTTGCCCCTGGGGTCCGAGTTGAGCAGTTCTTGCAGACGCGGAAATGCAAACTGGTTGAATAGTCCTTTCATTAAACTGTCCGCAAATGCCGCGAGTGCAGTCCTGTCGTGTTCCGACAAACGAAACAGGGCAGCAAAGCACTGTTCGCGAATTTCCGGAAACAAAGCTGCGGCCCGATTCGAAACAACGGGTAAAAACCTCAGGATGTGACCGATTTTTCTGCCCGCAAGACCAAGTTCCTGCTCGAGCAATTCGATGTGAAAAAACAAGTGAATCAGACGGGGATTTTTCTCGATCATCAAGGCTGTCGCACGAATTGCGGGGGAGAGCCGTTTTTTGACGAAATCCTCTGATTCCAGAAAGGAAAAGTCGGTGGAGGACCATTGATCAGCAAGGTGATGCAAAGTTCTTTCGAAATCTTGCACCAGGTCGTTGCCAGCCAGCGTTGCCAGAAACGCAATCCCGAGGCCACGGTCTTTGAGTCCTTCAATGGTTCGAGCTGGAATTTGCGGGTTTTGCGACAGCGTGATGAGTAGCGAGGAAATAAGTTTGGCAAAAAGCTCGGAGTTTTCGGAAACCTGGCGCGCGACGGGCTTGACCCAATTGAGGTCCATTTTCAGGAGGGCGGTTGATTTCCTGAATCTGCGTCGCTTGCGCTTTTTGTGATCCGAATTGGCCATGCTTCTCCGAACGCGGGTCGATCTCGCTTTGGTCATTGTTCAGGGTTGATTCGGATCAAATTCGAGCATTGTTCAGAGCAAGAATATTGACGACCTTGATACTCTTTCAACAAAAAAGTCGACTTGATGGAAGTAAGACATTGAAATCTTTTGAAAATCAAAACACTCCCCGCGGGTCAGAATTTACCGCGGAAAATTTAGCTTTAAATCTTGGCTTGCTGACCGAAGAGGGAGAGTGTAGGGTTGGTTGTACAAGTTTAAATTGTACTAGACTCCCGCATTGGTTCGAAAACAGCTGTCTTTTTAGGCAGATATGAAAGAGGTGTGCTATGAACATCACTGCAAAAACTCGATTTGGACTGAAGGCTTTGATGGATATTGCTTACCATCACAAGGTGGGGCCGGTTCAACGCAGACATATTGCGGTTCGTCAGGGCATTCCCACGGATTACATGGACCAGATTTTGATGAGGCTCAGGAACAGCGGCTTGATTCAAAGTCTGCGTGGCCGCGAAGGCGGGTACCACCTGGCTCTCGAGCCCGAGGAAATCTCGGTGTGGGATGTCGTGAATTCTGTGGAAGATGAACCCTACAGCGTTCATGGCTACAAGCCCGAGGATAATCTGGCCTATGCGACCGAATGCATTACTGAACCTGCCTGGAACACTGTGTCAGGCGCGATTGTCGAGCAGCTCAAGCAGTGCACGCTTGCAAAGATGTTGAGCGAGGCCGAAGACCGAATTCTAGCCAAGGGTTTGGACCCTGTGGACTTGATGGAGTCACGCCCCAAGAGCAGCGGACAGACTGGCCTGCGCAATGTTGTTGGTCTGGTGCACAACTCCTGAGTCGCAGCTGCTGATTGCTCGAAACGGATGGTGGCCAAGTTCCCGCCCCCCTCGTGACCCAGAGAATGAGTTGCGAGGGGGGCGGGCTTTTGTTACCTGCGCTATCCACTCATGAACGCTGCGATGCCCGGTGATCAGCAGTCTTGTTCGGTGGAGCGATGGAGCGCAGATGAAGCAACCAGGCAAAGAACTTCGACAGGAATTTCCTATTTTTGCTCACAATCAGCGAATGGTTGAGGGCGGAAAAGTTCTTCCCTTGTGTTATCTGGATTCAGCAGTCTCCACCCAAAAGCCCCAGTCCGTGATTGATTCGATGAGTCACTTCTTGTCGCGGGATTATGGCTCCGTTCATCGTGGGGCTTATCAACTTTCAATGCGTGCAAGTGAAAAATATGAAGCAGCCCGGATTCGGGTTGCCCGATTCATTGGTGGGAACATTGATGCATCGCAGGTTGTCTTCACTCGAGGGGCGACGGAATCCCTCAATATTTTGGCACATGGAATCGGACAAATCCGATTGAACGAGAAAAGCCGCATCGTCATTCCGGCAATTGAACACCACGCCAATTTTGTTCCGTGGCAGCAGGCCGCGCTGCAGGCGGACTGTGAGCTTGCTTACATTCCGCTCGAAGGGACTCAGTCGCAGCGATTGCGACTTGACCTTGCGGCCGCGCAAAAAATGATCACATCAAACACAGCCGTTGTTTCTCTGGCTCACGTCGGCAACGTGCTTGGACAGGTCAATCCGGTCGCTGAAATTGCTGCGATGGCAAAAAAAGTGGGTGCCTTTGTTGTGCTCGATTGCGCCCAAAGCCTGACTTGTTTCGACGACAATCCATTCGATTGGGGAGTCGATGCGATTGCTTTCAGTGGACACAAACTATACGGCCCTACGGGCATTGGCGTGCTTGTGGCCCGACCTGAACTTTTGGAAGCGATGCCTCCACTGCTGACAGGCGGTGGGATGATTGGCTCGGTCACACTGGAAGAATCGACCTGGACAGGTGGAGTCGCAAAATTCGAAGCAGGAACGCCACCCATCACGGAAGCCATTGGTCTTGCCTCCGCGCTGGACTGGCTGGATGGCGTGGGGCGTCCCGCAATCCATGCTCACGCGGCGAACCTTGCATCCGTTTTTGCAGAAAAATTGTCACATATCGATGGCATAGAACTGTTCTATCCAGCAACTGGCCAAGAAACCCTTGTTTCTTTCCGGCATCGCTCTATCCACGCCCACGATCTGGCAACCCTTTTGGACGCCAGCAATGTTGCCATGCGCGCAGGGCACCATTGCGCTTGGCCACTGGCCCGTTTGCTTGGAGTTGATGCTCTCGTCCGCGCGAGCTTCGCCGCTTACTCTGATTTGGATGATGTTGAGCAGGCTGTTGAAGCTATAAAAATTTCAACTTCTTTCTTGAAATAGGTTCGTAAATTTTTATATCACCCTTCAGGGTGACCAAAATCGTCGCATCGTGGATTTGGCCATGCTAATGCGTGTGTTGATCGCCAGAGTCTCCTGAAATGGCAGGGAATTTTTGGCAAAATACAGAGTTTATTGACTGGTACTTGAAAATGACACAAGCGACTACAATAAATAGAGAAACTCCGAATATTGGCGAACTCTACCAAGAGATAATCGTTGAGCATTCCAAGCGCCCTCGCTGCAAAGGGCGGGTCGAGGGCTGCCAGTTCTGCCTTGAGGGGAAGAATCCACTCTGTGGTGACCAAATCACCCTCTACTGTCAGTTGGCAGCACCCACGCTTGCCAACCAGGAACCAAAAATCACAGTCAGCTTTGAAGGCAGTGGATGCAGCATCAGCCAAGCCAGCACGAGTATGATGTGTGAATCCGTCAGCAATAAAACCGTGACAGAAGCGCGCGCCCAGATTCAAAAAGTTGAAGCCATTTATACGGGCCGGGCGGAGCGCAGGAACGAGGATGACATTGAAGAGGATGTTGAAGCACTGCAAGGGGTCAGCCAATTTCCAGTGCGCATCAAGTGCGCTGCCCTGGCATGGAAGACTCTCGAGTTGATGCTGAATGAAAACTTCGATGAACGCGGATTTCAACGGCTCGAGTCGCAGGTTTGCAAGCTCAACGAGCCTTGCGGTTCCAAGTCTCGCCGACTGACCAAAATCATCACCACAGATTAAGTTTATTTGAACTTGAGGGTCACAACAGATCCCCGAACGGAGTCATGCAATGTTGGAAGTCAAAGAGCTCAAGGCAAAGATTGGTGAAAAAGATATTCTCAATGGAGTGGATCTGACGATCCCTGCTGGCGAGATTCATGTCATCATGGGGCCCAACGGAGTCGGCAAATCGACTTTGGGTCACGTGTTGATGGGCCACAAAGTCTATCAACAAACGGCTGGACGCATCTTGTTGGATGGTGTTGATATCACCGAGGCCGACACTGCCGAGCGCGCCAAAGCAGGGCTTTTTCTTGCGTTCCAATATCCCGTTTCGATTCCTGGTCTGCGTGTTTCGGAATTTCTGCGCAACCTTTATTGCATGCGCCACAACGTTCAGTTGGGCGTCGCTGAATTCAGAAAAATTGTCCGTGAGAAATTGGACCTGCTCAATATCGACCGCTCGGTGTTGAGCCGATATCTGAATGAAGGTTTTTCCGGTGGTGAAATGAAGCGACTGGAAATGCTCCAGCTTGCACTTGTGAAGCCAAAGGTTGCCATTCTCGATGAAATCGATTCGGGTGTTGATGTCGATGCCCAGAAGACTGTTGCCGAGGCTATCAAGACTCTGCGCGCCACAGATGGAACTTCTTTTGTCATCATTACGCACTACCAACGCCTCCTGAATTTTGTGAATCCCGACAAGGTGCATGTGGTGCTTGACGGTAAAGTCAGCCGCAGCGGAGACATGTCGTTGGTTCATGCTCTTGAGCGTGAAGGATACGAGTGGGTGCGTCAGAATACTGAAGCGGCGGCAACACCCTGAGCCGGAACCGAGGAGTTTGACACATGAGCGAAATCCTGAGCGAATCAAAACCAGAAGCATCATTTGATGACTACAAGTATGGTTTTCATGTTCCGGAAAATTACGTTTTCAAGGCAGCCAAATCGAAAGATGGGCTGACGCGCGAGATGGTCATCGAAATCTCCAGGTTCAAGCGTGAGCCTGAGTGGATGCTTGAGCGCCGCCTCAAGGCATTCGAAATATTCCAATCCAAGCCGATGCCGACTTGGGGCGATACAAAAGCCTTGAGTGAAATCGACTTCACCAACATTCACTATTTCGTTCGCCCCACCGAAAGGGTTGGCACGAGTTGGGATGAAGTTCCGACGGAAATCAAAGACACGTTCGAGCGTTTGGGAATTCCTGAAGCTGAACGAAAATTTTTGGCCGGTGTGTCTGCTCAATTTGAGTCGGAAGTTGTTTACCACAGCATGCAAAAACGCCTCGAAGATCAGGGCGTGCTGTTTTTCGACATGGACACTGGCCTGCGCCAGTATCCAGAAATTGTCGAAAAGTATTTCGGCACCGTGATTCCCTCTGAGGACAACAAGTTCGCAGCGCTCAACACCGCTGTGTGGTCGGGTGGAAGTTTCATCTACGTGCCCAAGGGCGTGAAGGTCGATATTCCTTTGCAGGCCTATTTCCGTATCAACACAGAAAACATGGGTCAGTTCGAGCGCACGCTGATCATCGCAGACGAAGACTCCAGCGTTCACTACATCGAAGGATGCACAGCACCGGTTTATCGTTCCGACTCGTTGCACAGTGCGGTGGTCGAATTGATCGCCTTGAAGGGCGCCAAAATTCGTTACACGACCATTCAAAACTGGTCGAAAAACATTTTCAATCTGGTGACCAAGCGCGCCTACGCATACGAAGATGCGGTGGTCGAGTGGGTTGATGGCAATATCGGCTCCAAGCTGACCATGAAGTATCCTGCGGTGTACCTGATGGGTCCGCGCGCACGCGGCGAAATTCTTTCGGTCGCATTTGCTGGAAACGGCATGCACCAGGATGCTGGCTCGAAGATCGTCCATGCAGCGCCCTACACATCCAGCGTTGTGACGTCAAAATCCATTTCCAAAAGCGGCGGAATCACAACCTATCGGGGCCTTGTGAAGATTCCCAAGGGGATGGTCGGGTGCAAGAGCAAAGTTCAATGTGACGCTCTCCTGATGGATCGCGATTCGCGTTCCGACACCTATCCAACCATGGAAATTGAAGAGCGCGAGGGCGTCAACGTTGGACACGAGGCGAGTGTGAGCAAGGTTGGCGAAGATCAAATCTACTACCTGACCAGCCGCGGATTCAGCGAACGCCAGGCAACACTCATGGTTGTGAATGGCTTTATTGAAGAATTCGTCAAGGAATTGCCCATGGAGTATGCGGTTGAATTGAACCGCCTGATTGAAATGGAAATGGACGGAGGAGTGGGCTGATGCAACAGGCAAAAACGAGTCCAATTCGACTGATGTCGATCGGCGAGCGCATTGCCGGAATAAGCACGCGTCCTGAATGGCCAGAAGAAAACTGGCGTCGAACAGATCCGGATGATTTTTTCATTCCAGCAGAGGACGTGGTCAACAGCTTCGGCCAGACGGTGATGGGTTCACATCTGGCAGCTTCCCCCTACAAGATTCAGTTCAAAACATTGCCCGCCGACGAAATGAAGGCGGCTGTAAAACGTTTGTTCAACATCACAACCGATGCCGAGGATGGCAGCGACAACATGGATGAAGGCCGTGTTGTTTTGCTTGAGCTCAACAATGGTGGATTGAGTGTTTTGTCGTGTGCAGCGGCTGATTCCTGGGTGGGTCGGCTCGAGATCGCATCGCGTCCCGCACGTCCTGAAGCCGTGATGCGCGACAGCGCCATTGCCGTTGCATTGGCAGAACGTTTGCAGGTTTGTGCTCCCAGTGAACTTGTACTGAGAATTCCGCGTTTCGAACATCAACCCTTGGTGTTGTGCGCGATTGAAACCGAATCGGCCTTCCAACAATCGTACGCCAACCTGACGATTGACCTGGCCGACGACGCAACAGCCGATGTGGCCGTGGTACATGGGGCGAACGTCTTTTCGCACCATCGACTCACATTGCGCGTGGGCCGCAATGCCGTCTTGAATCAACTCTGGTGCCATGCTGCTTCGGAAGCCGCCCCACAAGGAAAAATGTTGCTCGAGCGCAAGGTCAAACTTGGCGCGCACGCACGTTTTTCAGATGCATCCGTGTTTGTTCCTGCAGGTGTTTTGCGTGTGATCAGCAACATCGTGCCCGAGGCCGAAGGAGCAGAGGCCAACTGCGGAACCGCAATTGTGGCTTCCGGACAGTCTGTTGTTGATTATGAGCCGTTGCAGGATCACGTGTCGCCCCGGGCGCAAACCCATCTGCGCGCCAAGATGATCGCCGGACAACGTGCCAAGGCAATATTCCAGGGCCTCATCAATGTTGAGCGCGATGCGCCAGGGACCGTGGCATCGCAGGTCAACAAGAACCTTGTGTTGAGCAAGCGTTCCCGGATCGACGCGATGCCTCGTTTGCGCATTCTTCCGGATGAGGTTTCCTGCAAGCATGGAAGTGCGACCGGCGAGATCGACGACCGTCAGGTCTACTATCTGCAGACGCGCGGTTTCACGGAACAGCAAGCCAAAGCTCACATCGTGGGTGGATTCATTCTCGATGGTTTGGCTCAGCTCCCGCAGAATTCAGCCTTGCAGAATCTCGCAGGCGTGGTGCTCGAACAGGGATTGTCGCGCATACTTGGTTGAGGAAACCTGCGGATGCCAACATTTTTTCCGGCTGTTCCCCTGTCGCAAGTGGACGACAAAAAAGTCACCAAGTGCTTGGTCGATGGATTGTCGGTTCTTGTCGTGCGCAGTTCTGACGGAACCGTATACGCATTTGAAAACAACTGTTCTCATGCAGACAAGCCGCTTGAGCGTGGGGTGTGGAACCCCGCGACCCTCGAGATGCTCTGCCCTTTCCACAAGGCCGTTTTCGATGTGGGCCATGGAGGCGCGGTGAAGGTTGGCCCTGCTGTGGTTTCACTGGCGGTTTATCCTGTCGAAGTGCGCAGCCACAACGCTGTGGACACAGTGTTTGTCGGCGTCGATGTCGAATCATGAAATTGTTTGGAACACCGCGCTCCCCTTTTGCACGTCGGGTGCGTTTTGCTCTTTTGAAGGCTGGCATCCCTTTTGAATGGGTCGAGCTTTCTTTGTCTGAAATCTTTCCGCCTTCAGACAGACTTTTGAAAATGAATCCTCTCGGACTGATTCCGGTTTTGGAACTGGATGATGGTGTGTGTCTGGTGGATTCGACTGAAATACTCACCTACATCGATTCGAATCTGTTCCCTTTGTGGCCATCCGAGATGCCACACAAAACGCAGGCTCGACAAGTGTCGATGCTCGCCAACGGAATCATGACTTACGCAGTGCGCGAATTTCAGGGGCTCCGCGTGGAGAGTCCGTTGGATGGCTCGCTGGAATCGAACATTGACTTGATTTCGCGGGTTCTTGATCGGCTTGAATTCGTCATTGCCGTAATGCCTGAAGTGCAGAGAAATACTTATCCTGAAAGCAACAATCTCAAACAGTCTGTCTGGGATGTGGCGATGGCTCTGGAGTATTTGGATTTTCGTCTTTCAGACAAGCTGGATTGGCGTTCAAACAGGCCCCACCTGTCAAACTGGTTTGATGCAGCGCGCGGCGATCGGGATTTTGCCGCGACGGCCCCGGGATGATTCCTGACTTTTCGTTTTTGGAGTCAATTCGGATGCTCCGAGGGGCAGTCGGACGTCAGGGTTTCCGTTTCAATTCAATCGTCGCTGCCCATGTATTGATGCCCGGTGATGATGGGGCTGCAATTGCGGTTGGACTTGTGGTCATGTCGGCTGAATCGGAAATGTTTGCAAAATATTGAACATCACGATGAAAGTATCCAGGCGCGGGTAATTGATAGCTATAACCGCTGCCTTTGCCAAGGATGCGCAGAGCCCAGCTCGTGTCGGGATTGTTGAACTCCACATAAGGAAATGTTGCCTGCACACTGGGATCGATGGACGATGCAGAAGCTCCAATGGTCGCGTTGGAGTAAACAAGAATTGAAAGTTGATCCGATCCATAGGCGGTGCTGCCGAATGGCGGAAGAGTTAAACTCGTCCCCGTTGCTATCTTCCATTGGATTTTTATCAGGCTACCCCAGTTTGTGGACCCTGCTGAAAAGAGCACCGTGAATCCGGCGAAATCCTGAACAGGTCGACTATCCGCTGTACTTGAAATCACGACCAGCAGGTCGCCGACATTGTGCGCGGGTGCTGCGGTGCTGATTGTCGGAACCGTGGATTTCGTCATGCCGACGAACTTGATGGGATTCGCCGGCGGCGGACTTCCCGAGGTCAGGTTCCATTTGGTTGCAAGGTATCTTTCCAGATTTCCCCTGTTGTCGGTCGTGAGGGGTGGAGAAAAGAGCAGCAGTTCCGAAATCTCGCCTTTCCAGCCGCGGCCCTGGCTCGTTTGCAATCGGTCGATGCCCACCGTGATTCCGTTGGCCGAGGTGATCGGATTTGAAGATTCGGTCACTGTTCTCATCAATGACAAGGAATTGATTTCTGGAAAAAGGCTGTCGACCCTGTTGGTGTCATTGAACGCATTCAGAAAGAGATAAACAAAAGAAGTAACGTTGAATCCGGCTGAGCTGCCGAACGCCGTCATCCATGATGAACTCAAGTTGTTTCTCGGCGAGATGAGGCCTTCGTTGTTGGTGAAGTTGGTGCCGGTGGGGCTCGCAAAACGACCAACCGCATAAATCTCGCTGGTGGTGACACTGCCCGTGTGCTCCAGGAATTTGTTGTTGTCGGTTGTTGGCCAACGCAGGGCATTGCGGCCGTTGAAAGCGCTGCGTCCAATCCCCGTGCGGTTTGCCGGATTCGTTTGCGCCAGGTCGCGGCGCCAGATGGATTTGTCGCTCCAACCCACGACGGAATCGCTCGTTCCCGCAGGAGAATCGAGATGCACCGTGGAAGCATCGCTGGCGTCATACCATGCAACCGGAACCACGTTGCGCGGGGTAAAGTCACCGGGTGTGTGGAATTGCCCGGGCGAGAGGGCATGGAATTCAGAAACCGCAAGCACTTCCGGGCTGCCGGAGGTGCTCTTGATTCTCAGATAACGGGCATGAAAGTCGACATCGAATTTGTAGATTCCAAATTCTGGCAGCGTGCCCGTCGTGAAAGCTGTTTTCCATGCGAAACCGTCGAGGGAATACTCAACCAGTTTGTTTTCCGTCAAGGATTTTTGGTCGAGAGGTGCTGTCGCAGTTGAGCGAGATGTTCCAATCACCACGCGGTCGATCAGGTAGTTCCTTTTCAGATCCATCTTGATCCAGCCACCTGTCTCCGCATTGGTGGCTGCAACGCCTCCCAAGATGCTCGCATCGGTCAAAAAAGCATTCTGGACAGCCGTGGAATCCGGATGTGTGCTTGACTGCGAGTAGGTCGGTCCAAGCAGGCTTGGAATGAAAGAAGGTGGCGCGTCGTCGGGAAAAGGCGTGCTGGGGGGAGTGAAGTTTGTCACATACCGGGCGACGTTCATCGTCAGTCTCAGCTCATCCACGAACCCGCCGTCCAGCCCCAAATGGCTCCGTGCAAATTGCAGCGTTCCGTTGTTGGTGAAGCAATCGCTGCAGTTCGCGGACTTCACCAGTGACCCGTTCAGGAAAAGCCGGAGCGTGCCACTTTGCCTGCTGAGTGCCACATGGTGCCATGTGTTGAGTGCAACTGTCGGACTTGTCGACAAACCAACCGGGTTGAGCACATTCGTGTCGGATGTGTTGGTTGTGGTGACGCCCATCAGGGAAGTACCGTCCTGGAGTGTGAACCGGGTGTTTGATTTGGTTGTGTCCGGATTCCCGGATGTATAAAACAGCATCTTTGGACCATAGGAAAGATCAACGGTGCGATACCACCATCCTTCCATGGTGAAATCAACACCTGAGGCAATGTTCACGCCGCTGACAGAAACATAGCCATTTTTGATCTGCAGGGATGTGTTGCCGAATCTGCTGATCGAGGACGTGTGTCCTGTGGTGCTGGAATTCGTCAGGGTTCGCTTGAATTTCGATGAGTCCGTATAGGTTGTTGAGCCCTGCGCACCATCAAGATGTGCCAACAGCACAACATTGTCGAAATATTCATCCTCAACCACGTCAATGACATTCACCGTCATCGCTTTTTCAAAATACACTCCCGCTTCATCCGTGGCGCGGACACGGACGCTGAAGACGTCCTGCAATTCAAAATCAAGAGAGAGGTTTGCCTGCAATTTTTTGCTGGAGATATTGAAGGACGCGTTGTCTGAATCCCCATCTCCTGCAACCAGAGTGAAGGTGATGTCGGCAGCAGTGGAATCCATGTCCACTGCGCTGAGTGCTCCCACCACCGCATTGGTTCCTGCGTTCTCCCAAACGGTGCTCCGGGACAGGACGATGTTGGTTGGCGGAAAGCTTGTCGGTGCATTCGCTTCATTGACTGTAATCAGGAAGCCTTTGACGAATTGCGAACCGTCGGTGTCGGTTGCAGTGATGATAATTTCATAAGACGACTTGATTGATTTCTGGAAAACGGCAGCCGACCTCAGGGTTGTTCCATTTATGCTGAATGACGACGCATCGGGGCCACTCAAGGTGTAGGTGACCGGACCCGGCAGATTGGGGTCCGGATAATCGGGATCGACGGAGCGGAGAGTTCCGACTGTCGTTCCGACGGGCTGATTTTCGTTTATAATCGATGAAGACAGCACGATATCTGTGGCTGGCTCACCCAGATTGACAACGCTGATGGTGAAGCTTTTCAGGAAAGACAAACCGGCTGCGTCGGTGGTGCGGATCGAGATTGAATACGAGGTCTTGCTCTCGTAATTCACGATGCTGTTGGTTCGCAGCGTGTTGCCCACGATCGTGAAAGCCGATGAGTCGGGTCCTCCCAGAAGGAGAGTCTGGGTATCGCCAATATCCTGGTCTGCGATTGTTATCGTTGCAACAGTGGAACCCAGTGCAACGTTTTCGCTGACGCTTGATTGCGACAGCGTGATGTTCGTCGGGCTTTCGTTGAGATTCGTGGCATTGACAACAAATATTTTGGTGTACTCCCTGAGCTCCTGATCCCGTACTGTGATGGTGATCGAATAATTCTGCTTGTTTTCGAAGTTGATCAACTTGCTGGTGACGAGCAGGTTATACGAGACGGCAAAATAGGAACCATCCGCGCCACCCACCGAATAGGTGAAGACGCTGTTCGGATCCCGGGCGATTGCCCCCAATGTTCCCACCAGCGATCCGACGGAGATGATCGACGTGTGCTCTGCAATCGTGGAGTTGCTCAGGGTGATGTCCGTGGGCGCATAATTCGCCACGTCCAGAGTGAAACTCCTGCTTGCAGTGAGTGATCCATCGGTCACAATGACACTGATTTGGCTGATACCGGCAACTCCCGGTTTGGGATACATCAGCAATTTGCAATTTGGAAAAGTTCCACCCAAAACGATGTTCTGGTTTGGAAGCAGTGCACTGTTGTCCGAGCGCGCAGAAACAGATGAGCCGCAGGAGAGAGCGCTTTCGGTGTCCTGAGCAACCAGTGCAACCTCGATCGATGATGTGTTGATCGGCACCGTCTTGTTGGCAAGCGCAGCGAGTGTTGGTGCCGTGTTGTTGAACTTGATTCTAAAAACGGTTGAGAGTTTCACGGCAGTGGCTGATTCACCGGCAATGCGGACAAACACATCAGAGCCGTTGTTGAAAGGAAATTGATTTCGGAGGAAGCCACAGGTTGCACCGTCGGTTGATTTCATCGGCCCGCTTGCCGCAGTGCGAAATGCGGAGTCCGAACAGTCCTGATAATCGCTGACAAAATTTATTCCAGTGGCCGATTCATTTGCCGAAGGATATGTTCCAGCAAGGCCATCCCAGGCTGACATCGTGGATTCCGAAAATGAATAGGCGATCCGCACATCGGCTGAGTCTGCAAATGCGTTCTGCCATGCAAATCTGACCGTTGTGTCCGTGCTGACGTTGGTTGCCAGGGTGTAGACGTCCACCGTCTTGGCAGCAGGCTCGGTGTTGTTGGGCAGCGAAACTGGAGTGATCGTCACTTCTTCCACTGTCGTCGAGGTGGGAGCTCCGCCGGTTGTTGTGGCAACGCGGTTTTCTGGAACCTGAAGTGCCAATTTTCTATCGAGCGCAACCGGCTCAGCAACCGAGCCGTCTGCTGACGGAGGACTCGGTTGAGCAGGGTAATTGGGTAGCGCCGTGAGTCCTTCATCAACCCGTTTCTGGCTGACAGCCTGTGCAACGTCGCCGGGAAGACTGACTGATGAATTGATGACGCGGTTCGCGTCCTGAATCCTGAAATCCAGGTTGGATGCCCTGATTTTGCTGACCGGGAGCGAGACCTTGCCTGCATCGTTTGACTCTGTCTGAAACAAAACCCCGGACGCAGACAAATTGAGTGCAAAAGTCAAAAGGTTCAAGGCAGAAGGAGTGCTTGTGGTGGCTTCCTCGCCCAGCAAATCAACCTTCGCGCGTGCGATGGGGGTGCCGTCATCCCGGCGCAATTCAGCAACCAGATAACTGCCCAGAACAGGAACCGGAGGAGTCACCCTGCCTGAGCCACCGCCCGTGGTGTCGGTTCCAACGGCCGGAGTGCCACTCAATGGAGGTACTCCCTGGCCGCCGTCCGCGCCAGCGCGCTGCTTGCATCCTTCTGAACCCAACAATGCGAAAAACGCAGCTGCCTTCAGAAAGGTTTGAATTGAGTTTTTCATCAGACCAAATCCTCAATCGATTCATTCGGTTGAAATCATGCATGACTTGAGAATCTAATTTTTTGATTATAATTTCAGTTTTTTTGGATATTTACGAAAATTGACAAGTGGATAAGTGTGTACCGTCACCGATATCGGGTTCGCTGTGATAGGCTCGTCGAGGAGCTTCATGAATGCGGTTCAACGGAGTCAACTCGAATGAAGAAAAAGAGCACTGCTTCCTGGCTCCTGGCATTGCTCGTTTCGTTGCAAGCTGCATCCTGCAAGCCCCAAAATTCCGAACAGGAAGCCGGTACATCATCTGCACTTCTTTCTTCAAGGGGTCTCGAAATCAGTGCGCTTTGGCCAGCAATCAAGCTTGGGGCGTTCAGCGTACTGGCCGAGGACTTCGCAACTCGGCTGACAGTGCAGACGCACCTTGAACGTCAGAATATTCAGGTGTTCGACTATTTTACGAAGTTGCCAAACTTGTTGCATGGTGAACGATTTGGAGTGAGTGAAATCCACTACTCCGATTTGTTTGCAAAATCGAAAGTCGTCTCAGGCATTGGCAGTATTGGTTTCAGTTATTATCCGGTGCAAAAGCCATCGTTGGAGTCAGAGAGCTGCTGGTTGGTTGAGATACTCAATATTCATTTGCCGAATTTGGGGATTTCATGGAAATCGCGGGCCCACTTTTTCAAGACCTGGACTTCACACGGAGCCGCCGCTCCCGCTCCTCCAAAATACGTCAACAAGATCTGCTTTGGGATCGCGAATCCTTCGATTGAAGGTTAGCCTCACGATTTGAGCATTTTATGCTTTCCATTTTTCAAGAAGTTCAAAAGGTGTTCAGCAGCGCTCTGTCGCTTGAGCCGCTCTTTTGTCGAAGGTGTTTGCCAGGTTCTGCTGACTTCGAATATATTTTCAGCAGTGTGTGGAGGATTCAACACAATGAAATTGATCAACCTGGTGGTATCGGCTGGAGCAGTGTTTTTGGTTCAGTGCTCCGACAGCAAAAGCTCTTCCGGAACGGTGTTTGGCAACATGACCTTTTCAAACACATCGTCCAACGATGCAACCCTCACGACCCTGACAAAGCTTGTCAGTTGCACGCGCAACGCAGACTACGGGACGTTTGATTTTGAAGCGATGAGTGAAGATGGAAATTCGAGCATCAAGCTGAGGGTCAAAGGTTTCAAATCGACGATGGAGACCTACACCTGCACCCAAACTGCCGACAATCGCACCGGGACGAGCCTTGGCTCCAAGTTTGACAATTGCTTTGTGTTTGCCCGGGTTGCCTCACCCACCGGCGTGAATGCCTACAGCATGTATCGCGAGGAGGCTGAAAAGAATCAAAGCTTCACCTACGGCGGAACTTGTCAGATTCAGTTCAGCGAAGCCACACCACGTGCCAAAGGAAAAGTTGTCTGTTCAAAGATGATTCAGACAGTTTTGAACGGCACCACCCGCAACCCCATTTCCGATACGGTCACGGGTGATGTTTCAGCTGAATTCGATTGTCAGATCTGAGCAGTTTGCTTTCCAGATCTGACCGTCACGAGAATCAGACCTGGCCAATGATGTTGGCTGGTGCTGAATAAAGGTTTGCGTAATATTCCCTCAACATGCGGTCTGCTGAGAAAGCATCTGTGCAGCTGGAAATGCTTTCCTTCATCATCTTCAGCCAACGCGGGCGGTCGTTGTAGTAGGTTGGAATCACTTCATCGACCAAGACTTTGTAGAGAGCGAGCGCATCTCGTTCATCTTGAGCAGCGACGTTGGGTGGAACCTGTTCGTCGCCAATCGCCCAGCCATTGACTCCGTGCTTGCAAGCTTCCGGCCACCAGCCGTCGAGGATGCTGACGTTGAGCACACCATTCATCGCCGCTTTCATGCCCGATGTTCCGCACGCTTCGAGTGGCCGGCGTGGGTTGTTCAACCAGACGTCGCAGCCGCGGGTCAGTGCCCGGCCGATGTCCATGTCATAGTTTTCAAGGAAGACAACACTGTTGGGGTACTGGCGCGACATCTGGACAAGGTTGTGGACGATGGCTTTGCCTGTGTCGTCGAGCGGGTGAGCCTTGCCTGAGAACACAATTTGAACTTTGCCGCTCTTGAGGAGTTCGCCGAGTTTGTTTTCATAGGCAAAAATCAAGTTGCTGCGTTTGTAGGGAGCAGCGCGACGCGAGAATCCAACGAGCAATGAGTCAGCGTTCAGCTGAACCCCTGTGCGCTTCTTGATGAATTCGATCGTGTCTTTTTTCACTTCCTGATGGGATGCCCACATGGAATCCAGGGAAGTGAAATCACGGCGCATGCGTTCGTCGACCCAGGTTGGAACGTGGATGCCGTTGGTGATACCGATAATCGACGAACGACCCGAAACGTCCGACCACATTTGGTTCGCCGTTTCGGCGTGGAGTTGGGCAACGGCGTTTGCGTTCCGGGAAAGACGCAGGCCTGCCACGGTCATGTTGAATGGTGTTCCGCCGATGCGATTGAGTTGTTCAATACTCAAGCCGAGGTTGGCACCCATGTAATTCAACAGTTCGATGTTGTGGTGCTCATTGCCTTCCTTGATGGGAGTGTGGGTGGTGAACACAATCTGCTGGCGGGTTTGTTGCCAAGCAGAGTCGAAGTTTTGTCCTTGTGCCATTTTTTGGCGGATGAGTTCGAGTCCGGCCAGTGCGGCGTGTCCTTCATTGAAATGATAGACGTCCACTGCGTGACCCAGTGCTTGAAGGGCACGGACACCGCCCACGCCAAGAACGATTTCCTGGGCGACGCGTTCTTCGCCAAACCAACCGTAAAGTTGACCCGTGATCCATTTGTCGGCGTTTTCAGGAATGTCTGTGTCCAGCAAGTAGAGTGGGGCGTTGTTGTAGGCATCGCAGAGCCAAACCTTGCACCAAACATCATTTTGGCGAATTTTCACGCTGACCTTGATGCCGGTGTCCTTGAGTTCGGGATATTGGAAGTTGTGGTAGGCGTCGTAGGGTTTGCCGTCTGCTCCAATTCTTTGCTCTGTATAACCTTGTTTCCACTTGAGACCGATGCCGACCAGGGGAAGTTTGTTGTCTTTTGCACCCTTGAGAGTGTCTCCGGCCAAAATTCCAAGACCGCCGCAGTAGATCTTCAGGGCTGTTTCAAGGCCGTATTCCATACAGAAATAAGCGACAGATGGCTTTTGTGTCGTAGACATAAGTGCTCCAAAATGAGTGGTGTTCAATGAACTTTATTTGGACAGGAGAAATTTCAGTCCCGCCGAGACCAGGACAATACCAAATATTTTCTTGAGTGTGTCTTGTGGCAATTGAAGAGCCAGGGTGGCTCCAAGATAGGCCCCCAACGCCATTGCCAGAGCGATATAAAGGGATGAGCGGATCTCCAGGTTTCCAGCATTGTAATACTTGATGGCTGCAAAAATTCCG
This sequence comes from Silvanigrellaceae bacterium, assembly GCA_049423385.1. GTDB lineage: Bacteria > Bdellovibrionota_B > Oligoflexia > Silvanigrellales > Silvanigrellaceae > RFOM01. The sequence continues at coordinate 33,843 of JBMSQQ010000024.1, forward strand.
ACTGGCAGAATGAGTGCTCCGATGGAGGTGCCCTGGGCTGAAATTTGCGTCATACCGCCAATCATCACGAGAAGCGGCACGATCACGAGTCCGCCGCCAATTCCTACCAATCCGCTAAGTATTCCTGCGGCGAGCCCAATACCCAACAGCGTCCAGACTGATATCACCCGGGATCCTCCCACTTATTTTTCTTTGGAAACGGTTGTCGATTTTTGCTCATGCAAGACTACCAGATGAAGCAATGCTTCCAAGTAGGCTTCTGATTTTTCAACAGTCTCGCCTCCACAGTAAATTCCGTGTTGGGAAAGCATGAATAGAACCGGACCTTTTTTTTCCGAGGGTTCAGCAAACTGCTTTGCTTCGATGTCATTGGCGAGTTGGCGCATGTCCTGGTTGTTTTCATAAACCTTGAGAACCAGCGGTGTCGTGTGGCCTTGAGTTCCCAGGGCTTTGAGCAGTTCGTGTCCCGCAATTTTAACAGAGGGAGGTCTGAGGTTTTCAAGCTCCGGGGCATGGCAATGAAGAATGCACCCCACCCATGGACACTTTTCATAGACCAGCGCGTGAAGCAAAGTTTCATCGCTCGCCTTTGGCGCTATTGGGGCACATGCGTTTCCTGCCAGGTCCACAAGCAAGAAGTCGCCTGGAGTAAGATCGCGCTTGTGTTTGCCCGATCTGGAAATCAGAAATGATGATGGGTCGCGTCGCAAACTGAAATTGCTGCTGGTGGCTGGTATTGCGTGGCGATTGTCGAGTCGTGCAGCAACGTCGCACAGATTCCCCAACTTGATTTGTTCAAACAATGAAAGTGCAATCTGACCACTGGCGTCGAATCGGTATTTGCGTTCACTGCGCATCGGAACAAGCCTCCAGGCGGTTGAGGAATTCCCTCGCAGAATCGGCAACCGATTTACCGCTGGCGAAAATTGCGGTTCCCGCATTCAAAATAAAATTCTGTCCAAAATCTGCGCAAGCCATTTCAACATGTTCGGGCTTTATTCCGGCACTCGGCACGGGCGTTGTCGAAAGCACTTTCGCATCCAGTTCCTTGGTGCACTCGTGAGCGATTTCGATTGTCGTTGGCTTCGGCAATCCAATTTTTCCGTAGGGGCTGGGAAACAGGCTCAGGTCGGCGCCAGCTGCACGCATCAAACTTCCCAGTGCAACCCGCGGCGCGATGGCGTCCGTCGATGAGCCCAGTCCAAATGCTCCCGCCAGGGCTGGATGTGCGACGAGCGGAATTCGGGTGACCTCCCGCAAACTTTGCAGGGCCTCGAGTCCAGCCGTCCAGACATTCACGAGCAATGCATCCGCTCCGGCATCTTGCAATGATTTGCTCCAACCAGCGAGGTTGGCGCAAGCCTGCACATTGATCGGAGCGTGAGCCACGTAGAGTGTTTTGAGATGTTCTTTTTGTTTTCTCTCTGCAACTTTTTCAACGCGCTTGAGTGTGTCGTTGAGGCTTTCATCGTGGCGGATTTCATCGTCCTTCACCAAATGAACGCCTGCGTGAGCCACTTCCGTGTACAAATTGGCGAGCGAATCTGCGCCCATTGCCACGTTGGGTTTGAGGATTCCCATCAACAATGGACGGCCAGCGTTTGCACCCGTTTGCTCGCGCAGCATGTCGAGGGAAACCTTCGGACCGGAAAGTCCACCCTCAGAAAAACAGCGCGGGTCAAAGTCCAGTCCTTCCAGGCAAACCCCTTTATAAAAACTCATTTTTCCAAAAACAAGTGTCGTCAGCCAGGCAAGCCTTCCGTGCCAAAGCTGTCTCGGGAATGCGATTGTCGCGCGGAGGAAGTGTTCATCTTCGCCTATGGAGACAATCTTTGCGACCTTTTCCTGGAGAACCTGTTTTTCAACAAAACGTTCATCCCATGCACCAATGGTTTGGCCAATCGCAATCTCTTCAAAGATTTCGGCTGTGTGGATTTTTTTATCCACCCGGTAGGTGGCATATGCATGTGCTTCATTGTTGGATGGCGAAACAAGGATGGCTTTGTTTTTGGCTGCGTAACTCATTTTCCGGCAACACCTTTCAAAAAACCGGGCAAGTTGAATCGGTGCTGCCCTTGTTGGGGAGTCACAACCCCAAGTTCAGTGACGATCCCGCTGATCAATTCTGCTGGCGTGACGTCAAAGGACGGATTCCAGACCCCGATTCCTTCCGCGGCGAGCCGTTGTCCGAAGATATGGGTCAGTTCATTCGCAGGGCGTTGTTCGATGTGAATGTCACCGCCCGTGGCCTTGCTGACGTCGATCGATGTGAGCGGAGCGGCAACGTAAAAAGGGACTCCATGATGCTTTGCCGCAATGGCGAGCTGATATGTGCCGATTTTGTTGGCCGTGTCGCCGTTGGCAACAACCCGATCGGCGCCCACGACAACAGCATCAATATTTTCCTGTTTCATCAAAAATGAGGCCATCGAATCCGTGATCAGCGTTGAGGGAATCTGTTCAAAAACAAGTTCAAACGCCGTGAGTCGTGCGCCCTGGTTGTAGGGTCTGGTTTCCGTGGCGTAGGCATGCGCCAACTGTCCGCGATCATGAAGCGCCCGGATGATTCCCAGGGCGGTGCCGTATCCAACTGTGGCAAGACTGCCTGTATTGCAGTGCGTGAGGATTTTGAGACTCGTCTTGCCTTTGAAAAGATCTGCCCCGTGCGAACCGATGGCCCGATTGTCCGAGATGTCTTTTTCAAGCATACCTTCGGCAAAATTCATCAGCGTTGAGGCCAGTGATTGAATCGACGTTGTTCCTTCGCCGGAATGCGATTGCGACTTGTTGATGATGTGCTTGATGCGATCGATCGCTTCAAACAGATTCACTGCCGTGGGTCGACTGCTGCCAAGCAATTCAAGCCGTTCGTTCAGCATTCGGGTGAACATTGTCAGGTCTGCCGATTTTTCGACAATGCTTGGAAGTTCCACGGCAAGGCTCAGTGCTGCCGTGACGGCAATCGCCGGAGCACCACGAACCTGCATCGATTTTATTGCGTCTGCGGCCTGTGCGCAGTTTGCAATCGTGATGAATTCACTGCTGTGTGGCAGTTTCAATTGATCGAGAATGCTCAGCGAGCCGCGAGAGTAGCGAATGGCCTCGAGTCGCGGTGTGCCTTTGGTCGTGTTCATTTGGTGAGGCTTCCTTTGTTGAAGTAGGCTTGAATGAGTTTGGCCATTGCGAAATCCTTCTCGGTCACACCCCAGCGAGGCTCGTGTGTCACCAGTGAAATTTCGATGGAAGTGAAATCCCGGAGCAAGAAACTGGTGTGATGATCGCAAATCTCGTGTGCATCATGCAACCAGTTCATTCTTTCAACGGCCTCGGCATGGGTTTTGAAGTTGAACGTCGCCGACAGACAAAAACCATGTGAGTCGCGATCCACGCTCCATGAAGAGAGTGCCTCACCCGCATTTTTCACTTGTGGACGCGGGTCATCCATCAGGGTTCTGCTGGCATTTTGCACGTCGATGAAGAGCGCATGTGGCCTGGCAAAGCGTAGAGTGGTTTCGCGCATGATTGCTTCTTCTGGAAGGATTCCGGCAGTCCGACAGCATTCCGTGATGTCTGTCAAATATTGACCTGCCCGGGTTTTGGGGTTGGGCAACTCAATTTGTTTATGGATTTCTGTCACGTATTTGAGACGGACAAGGAACGGTGCAATCGCAATGTCGATGGCATTCAATTCATTTCCACCAAAAAAACGATGACCCTGAGCAGACAACATTTCGTCCAGCCAGGCCCACGCAGTCGCAAGGCGTTTGGCGGCTGCGTTCAGGCTGTTGGTGTTGCCGTTGGAATAAATGGCTTGTTGAAGTGCTGAAAGCAGATTGCTGTTTGCGGTTTCCCGGAGAACTTTTGTCTGGGCAATTTGGCGCGGAGTGGTGCCGTAGATTTTGGGTCCCTTGGCCTCAAGACTGTCCAGGAATTCCATAATCACCAGACTCTCGTGAAAACCTTGGCCAGTTTCAAATTCAAGCGTTGGTACACTTCCGGAGGGATTGATTTGCAACATTCCTGCTGGAGGTTTGTTGAGGTCGATTTCAATTGATTGGATTTGTAGTTTGTTGATTTGTCGCACGTGGCAAGCCAAAAGGACCCTGTGAACGAAGGGGCAGGCTGGAATCATGTACAATTTCACGATGGCAACTCCTTGCACGGGGCGTCAGTGGATCGTCGTGTTGGCGTGGAAAGCCTCCGGTTTTATGCGCCCGAGCCGAAGACGTTACGAGACACAGTGCGGGGGCGCAACCCATGAAATTGGAGTGGGACCAGATCATTCACGTGTATTTTCCGGTGACAGTCGCCGTATCTGCGCAACTCGCCTTCCTGTTGCTGCCCATCAATCTCAGGACCTGGAGAAGCGACCTTCTGAATGCCTGGACATACTCCGGCATTCAGGTCTTTGTAGCTGGTCTCTTGTTTATTGTTATTCCAAGGGTTTTTGCGGTTTTTCACCTGTCTGACTCGGCGACTTTGATTGTCTTGATGTCTGTTTTTGTAGCAAGTTGGTGGAGGATTGTTAAAAGCATCCCCTTGGAAGCAACCCATCCCGTCACTCCCGAATTCCTCGAGCAGCCTGTGGTCTCGTTTGACTCATTCTATAACGCCGAAAGATTGAGGCAGCTTGGTGAATTGTCCGGCGACAGCTCATACACGATGCAAAGGCAGCGGGCCTTGCGTGAAATGCTCGTGAGAAGGCGTGTCGACAGCGGCACCCGCGAAACTGAAGAAGCATAAATCGGTCAAAATTGCCCTGACGTCCGGTTGCAATTTGAAAACAGGTTTTGTATCACTGGCCCACCGTGCCCGCCCTCAGGACATTCGGGGCGGTGTAAATCGTTTTAATGTCTGGAGGAAGCCGCGGTGGCAAAGGAAAAATTTGAGCGCTCCAAGCCTCATATGAACATCGGTACAATCGGTCACGTTGACCATGGCAAGACCACGCTGACAGCAGCAATTTCGTCTGTGTTGGCAAAGGCGTTCAACAAGGTTGCTACAAAGTTCGATGAAATCGACAAAGCACCTGAAGAGAAGGCACGCGGAATTACCATCAACGCGTCGCACATCGAATACGAAACAAACAACCGTCACTATGCTCACGTGGACTGCCCAGGACACGCCGACTATGTGAAGAACATGATTACGGGTGCTGCGCAGATGGACGGTGCAATCCTCGTGGTTGCTGCGACCGACGGTCCAATGCCCCAGACTCGTGAACACATCCTTCTGGCTCGCCAGGTGGGCGTTCCGTTCATCGTTGTCTTCTTGAACAAGTGCGACATCGCTGACCCAGAACTCATCGACCTCGTTGAAATGGAAGTTCGCGACCTGCTCAGCAAGTACAAGTTCCCTGGTGATGACACTCCAATCATCCGCGGTTCTGCTTTGGGCGCACTCGAGAAGGGCACGGGCGCTCGCGATGACGCTGCCAGCAAGTGCATCTTTGAATTGATGGATGCTGTTGACACTTATATTGCAGAACCAGCACGTCCACTCGACAAGCCATTCCTGATGCCTATCGAAGACGTGTTCTCGATTTCTGGCCGCGGAACTGTTGTGACCGGTCGTGTTGAGCAAGGTATCGTCAGGACAGGCGACGAAATCGAAATCGTTGGTATCCGTCCTACGTCCAAGACGACATGTACGGGCGTTGAAATGTTCCGCAAGATCCTCGACCAGGGTCAAGCTGGCGACAACGTTGGTGTTCTTCTTCGCGGTACGAAGCGGGAAGATGTTGAGCGCGGACAAGTTCTTGCCAAGACAGGCTCAATCAAGCCTTTCAGCAAGTTCAAGGCTCAAGTGTATATCTTGAACAAAGACGAAGGTGGACGTCA
>JBMSQQ010000025.1:0-39554 GCA_049423385.1 Silvanigrellaceae bacterium
TCACTCGATGTATTGGCAGTCTACGTTCACCGTGACAACCCAATCAAATCCCTGAGTCTGCAGGACGTCGACGCGATTTTTTCCAAAACCCGCAAGGCCGGTGCGGCAAAGGACATCGTCACTTGGGGTGACCTCGGCGTGAAAGGAGAGTGGGCAAGCAAACCCATCCAACTCTATGGCCGAAACAGCGCATCGGGAACGTACGGCTACTTCAAGGAGCACGCACTTGCCAAAGGTGATTTCAAGGACAGCGTGAAAGAGCAACCTGGCTCTGCTGCCGTGGTCCAGGCGGTTGCGTCTGACAAATTCGGCATCGGTTACAGCGGCATTGGCTACAAGACCGATGCGGTCAAGGCCGTTCCGCTCTCGCTCAAACCTGGCAAGGAAGCAGTCGCAGCAACTGAAGAAAAGGCCTTGTCGGGAGTGTACCCGTTGGGACGATATCTACTGATCTATTTGAACAAAACTCCGAACAAGGAACTTGATCCGGCGCGTCGCGAGTTTCTGCTCTATGTATTGTCTGCGGAAGGACAAGAAGCGGTTGAGAAGAACGGATACATTTCATTGCCGCTCAAAGTTCTGAAACAAGAACGCGCCAAATTGGGCGCAGTGACCGGAGGCTGAAGCCTTTGTACAAAACCCGCCGCAGGGCGTTGTTGATAGATCATTTATCCACGGGTGTTATCACTGCTGTTGGACTCAGCGTCATTCTGGCTGTCGCCGGAATGATGCTTTTCCTTGTTCTCAGCAGCTGGCCACTGTTCAAGAGAGAATCCATCCAGGCGGTGGGCTCAATGTCCGGATTGGGCTTTGAAGCCAATGCAGGTCCAGGCGAACTCTTGTTCGACGACAATGCGCCCATCGGCTTTGTTCTGCCCGGCCCCGGCAGCAAGTCATGCACAATCCGTGCGCGATCGGTTGAGAAACCATCAAGCAAGAACAGCGCAGCCGATTCAACGCAGACGCAGTACCGCCAGCAATTCATTCTCTCAAAAAACGGGGCCGCTGCTGCTGACTCAAGCAACATTCCGCTCACTTTGATTCAAACCGACGAGCGGACGTCACTCGAATCCGCGATCCAAGACCAGCTCGAATGCAACACGCAATCTGAAGGTCGCTGGCTCATTCGCGACGGCCAAAGCCTAATTGCAGGCCGAATTCAGTTCGTGCGGAGTTTTCTTTCCAGCGAGGAACTTCGCGAACTCTCCAACGAAGTCAGGCAAGCTCTCAAGGAAAAGCGTTGGGCCATTGTGGGCCAGGATATTCTCGTCAAACCATCGGCGCAGTCTCCCAGTGCAAGACTCATCCTGCAGCATGACATCGAGTGGTCTTTGCCCGACTTTTTCTCCCGGAATCCAATGACCCGGCTGAATGAAATCCGCTTTGTCCACCGTCCCGGCAAAAAGGACGGAGTGCTCGTCACAACGGGCAACAATGTTCCTGCGCGTTATTCAATCGTGAGCATTGCAGAAAACGAAATCACTGGCGAAAAGACAACCACCAACAACGAGCTGAACATTCCATCTGCGCTCGAATCGCAGTCACCGTTTTTGCAATTGAATCCGGTTTGGATTGAAGGTCGCTATTTGCTTGTCGTGGAATCGACGTCTTCGCTTCAGGCTTTTGACCTCGAAGACGGACAATTGTTGGGATTGAAACTCGCCATTCCAAAAGAGTTGGGGACAATGGCCACCCTGTCTGGCAATTTTGGCGGAGCGTCTGTTTTCGCAGAGTTCAAGACGGATGGGCAATTCAGGTGCTCTTCTCTCGACGCCGGGGTGGCAATCCGGAAGGCAGCAAATGCGCCTGAACGAATGGCGGAATTGCCCGTATTGTGGTCGGACTTTTGTTCGCCGTCGATTCGCCTGATGCCTCATCCACATCAACGCGCGATCTACCGCTGGCTTGAGAGTTCGGCTGCGGCTTCTGATTCGCGCAAGGATTCAGGAAAACTTGAAGTCCGTGAATTGACCACCGGTCGCATCGCCGTCACAAAGGAATTGCCTGCATTGGCATGGCGCACTGCTGTTACCGATGGCAAAGGCAACTTGATTGCCTGGAGCGTTCCCGAAACCAAAAGCATTGAAATCATTCGTCTCGACGCACCGCATCTGGAGGTTTCACTCCAGAGTTTGTTCTCGAAAATTCGCTATGAAAGCTATGAAAACGCCTCCTACTCGTGGCAAAGCACCTCGGGCAACGACGAGTTTCAATCCAAGTTTTCTCTCATTCCGCTGATCTGGGGAACCATAAAAGCAACGCTCTACTCGCTCCTGTTCGCAGTCCCGCTTGCAATTTTTGCAGCTGTCTACAGCAGTGAAATTCTCGATCGCCAAACCCGAAACGTCGTCAAGCCCACGCTCGAAATGATGGCCAGCGTTCCATCGGTGGTTCTTGGCTTTCTTGCTGCGATCATCATCGCGCCGTGGATTGAAAACCACATCCTGAGTGTTTTGCTGATAGGTGTTGCCATGCCTTTCATGCTCTACGCCGCAGGAGTTTTCATGCAGATCCCTTCGGCTCGCCACCTCACGACCCGGGGCCTCTATGCCTCCCGACGGCTTTTGGTTTGGGTTATCCTCGGTTTCGTCGCACTCATCTGGATGCTGGGACGTGCTGGATTGTGGATTGAAAAAACGGCTTTTGGGGGAGATCTGAAAGCGTTTCTTTCAGGCGGACCCGGAACGGAAGGTGTTCTGTGGGGTTTGCTGATGCTGCCGCTGATATTTATCGGACTGTGGAGTCTACCTGTCCGCAAAGCCCGCAATTGGTATCGAATCAGCGTCTTCGTTCTTGGGCCGATATTGTCTGTATGGTTGGGATCCTTTTTCTCCGCGCACACGACACTTCGGGATGATGTGCTTGGAATGTATGCTCAACGCAACACGCTTGTCATTGCGATCGCGATGGGTTTTGCGATTATCCCTATTATCTATTCGCTTGCCGAAGATGCGCTGACGTCCGTTCCTGCAAGCCTGCGAGCAGGTTCGCTGGCTTGTGGCGCGTCGGTTTGGCAAACCACGGCAAGGGTCGTCCTTCCGACAGCAGCCAGCGGCCTTTTCTCGGCAATCATGGTTGGACTCGGACGAGGAATTGGGGAAACCATGATTGCCGTGATGGCAACCGGCAATACGGCTGTCATGACCTTGAACCCATTTGATGGACTCAGAAGCATGGCGGCAAACATTGCGGTTGAGTTGCCGGAAGCTGCTCAGGGAAGTACGCATTACCGCATCCTTTTCCTGTCCGCGCTTGTGCTTTTCATGTTCACCTTTTCACTCAATTCATTTGCGGAATTTTTGCGGGCTCGGTACCGGGCGCGCAACAAGGCACTTTGAGGACTTCATGTTTGAATTTCTGCGGAAAAATTCAGATGCACATGCCATCACCAAAGGAAGTTCTGAACCTTCGGTGATTTTCAAAACGGCAGTCCGCATCCGGTCGCGTGCATCCTACAATGCGACTGAAGGTGTTCCGTGGATCTGGGTGTGTGCTGGCGCACTCGTGACAATACTGTTGCTCATTTTTGCCATGTTCGGGATCATCATCACACAGGGGATATCTGCCTTGTGGCCCCATGATGTGATTCAGGTGAAAACAGAAACAGGAAACTTCGTCGGGGTCATGACGCGCCTCGAAGAAGGAACCGATTCACAAACAGGTGCGAGAGTCAGTCGTCGACTTGTTTATCAAGCGAATCGAGACCTTGGCGTGAATGAATTTGCCTTTGTTCCCGTCGAACAGACCATCAATGCCGAAAAACCAAAAGAGCTCTGGTTTGTCGAACGTGCGGAATGGGGACCCTTCATCGGCACCATTCTGAAGGCAAACGAAACACCCGCAAGCGAACTCACACACGAGGAAATCGAGCAGTCGATTGATGCCGCATCGCGGAGAATGTCGAGCATAAAATCAATTGAAAAAAAACAACTCGCTGATCTGAATGCACAGCTGGAGGATCTCCGACTTGAAAGAAAATCTGTCGAACTGAGGCTCGAGCAAGGCTTGATTGATTCCGCCAACGCGCAAAAGATCTCAGCAGACATTGATGCCAAACTACAGACTCTTCTGGCGGAGCACGGAAAAATTTCCGAGCAGGTTCAGAAAATGAGAGCCGAAGATGACAACTACAAGCTGACTCTTCTTGCTCCCAATGGCCAAACAAAAACACTGCCCGCCAGTCAGATTCTGCGTGCCTACAAGCCGAACGACTCAAGTTTTGTGCGCAAGATTTTTATTTTCATGACCAAACTTTGGTCGTTTGTTTCCGAAGAACCGCGTGAAGCAAACACTGAAGGCGGGGTTTTTCCGGCACTGTTTGGCACTGTTGCCATGACATTGATTATGACGGTTGCCGTTTTGCCGGTGGGAGTCATGACTGCTGTGTACATGCGGGAAATCGCAAAGCAGGGACTTCTGGTGAGTTTCGTGCGAATCGCCGTGAACAACCTGGCAGGCGTGCCTTCCATCGTCTACGGCGTCTTTGGAGTTGGATTTTTCTGTTATACTCTCGGAGCGTCCATCGACCAGCTTTTCTTTCAGGAAAAGTTGCCCAACCCGACATTCGGCACAGGTGGAATTCTTTGGGCAAGCCTGACGCTCGCACTTCTGACTGTTCCAGTGGTGATCGTCAGTACCGAAGAGGCGCTTTCGGCAGTTCCACGCTCTTTGCGCGAAGCTTCATACGGCTGCGGCGCAACTCGCATGCAGACGTTGTGGAACATTGTGCTTCCAAAAGCCCTTCCAGGCGTCATGACTGGGCTCATTTTGGCCATGGCACGTGCCGTGGGCGAAGTGGCTCCACTTCTGATGACCGGGGTCGTCAAATTGGCTCCTGCGTTGCCTGTGGATGGACATTTTCCGTTTATTCATCTCGACCGCAGCTTCATGCATCTTGGATTTCATATTTACGATCTCGGGTTCCAGTCCCGCTCAACGGAGCTCAGCAGGCCAATGGTCTTTGCTTCGACCTCACTTTTGGTGGGGGTTGTTTTGTTTCTAAATTTTGTTGCCATTAAAATCCGCTCGCAACTGCGCAAGCGATTCGAAGGACGAGGTGCATTCTGATGCTCAATCCGGCCGATCTTCCCAAACCATACGTGCATTCGGAAATTCATTCCGGCCCCGCGCAGATCTCCATCCAGGAGTTCAACCTCTGGTACGGCAAATCACAAGCTCTGCACGACATCAATCTTCCCATCCTGCAGCACCAAATCACTTCCTTCATTGGACCCAGCGGCTGCGGAAAGTCGACCCTGTTGCGCTCGATCAACCGGCTTAACGATCTTATCGACAACGTTTCCGTCACTGGAGATATCCGCATTGGCGAACGTTCGGTTTATGAGAGACATCTGGACGTCACATCGCTCCGCAAGCGGATTGGTATGGTTTTTCAAAAGAGCAATCCGTTTCCGATGAGCATTTATGAAAATGTCTGTTATCCCCTGCGGATTAGTGGAATCACGTCGCGCGCCATTCTGGATGAAGCTGTTGAGACAAGTTTGCGCTCGGCTGCACTTTGGGATGAAGTCAAGGACAGACTGAAACGAAGTGCCCTCGATCTTTCAGGTGGTCAACAACAACGTTTGTGCATCGCCCGGGCAATCGCAGGAAATCCGGAAGTTCTTCTGATGGACGAGCCGTGTTCGGCACTCGATCCGATTTCAACCGCCAAAATCGAAGAACTGATTCTTGAAATGCGAGGGCGTTTTACAGTGGTGATCGTTACACACTCGATGTCGCAGGCGTCGCGTGTCTCGGATCACACAGCATTTTTCTACCTGGGACGATTGATTGAGGCAGGACCAACAAAAACCCTGTTTGAAAATGCTCATGCCAAGGCAACCCAAGACTACATCTCCGGCCGTTTCGGCTAAACCCGGCTAGAAAGGCTTGTTGTCGATTGCATTGATCATCAATGTGAGACTGCCGCTCGACGTGAGAATCCCTTTGACGTAAACAACATTGCTGCGCGCAACTTTTTTCCAGGGCATTGCAACGAATGAACTCAGGGTGATTGTTGTGCCATCGGACAAAAATCCGCTTCCACGACAAGGCGCACATTTTTTGGCCGGCCTGTCTTGCAACGTGATGGGGCCCACAACGACGAAACTCTTTGGTCCAGCCTTGGCAAGATATCTCTTGAGATCTGCGCCGGTCACGAAAATGTCATTCCTGAATGCGGGTGCTGTCAATTTCGGAAGATCAACTTGATTGTTTGGAAGTGGACGAGCTTTGAGGTTGCTTTTTTTCTTGCCGCCTGTTTCTGGTGGCGACTTGTTGAACTGAGGTGCCTGCGTTGGAACAACGTTGGGAATTGCAGCCACCTTTTTCGTCCCTGGCTCGACACCCTCGGCGCGTTCTGGTTTCTGCTTCTTTTTGCGTTTCGGCGGAACAGTGGATTCAAGGACTGGAGCAGAGGGCTCTGAGACTTCTGCTGTCGATGTCTCAATCGGGGCATTTTTCTTCTTGTAGTAAAAAAAAGCTGCAGTTCCCACAACCAAGATCATTCCCAAAAATGCAACGGCGAGCGTTCGAAGATTCCAGGCCTGGGCACCGCTGCCAATTTGTCCATTCAAAAGACGCCCAATGTCGACCAGGCCAAATTTCTGTTTTGACCTTGAACCAGACCCCTTTCCGCGTCTGCGGGGAGCTGTCGGATTGACCCTGCGAAACTTTATTTGAGTCGCTGAAGTATGGTCAACCAGACTGACGGAACCTTCGCTGACCTTCGCTGGTGACTGCACCGCGTCATGCTTCCCGACTTTACGGGCACCAACACCCAACGGTTCGGCAGACTCAGAATCCAGGACAACTTCATCTTTTTTCGCATTGACACCTGGCAGTTTGCGCTTCTCGAATTCCTGGGTTTCCCGTTCACCTTCCTGAATGGCTGCAGCTGCTGCGCGGATGACACTGTTGCTGGTTTTGGAGGAAAACTCATTCTTCTTTTCGGGCTTCAGTGAAACGGGCGCAGAAGGTGTCAATGAAAATGGCGCTACCTGCACCAACTCTCCCGACTCAATTTGCTCCGTGTTGAGCCTTTCTCTTTTGACATCGTCCCGCGATCTTTTTGCTCCTGCGAGTTCTGTTGTCAGAAAATCAAAATCTCCATCGGATGGAATTTTGGGTTTTTCAAACGACAAACTCTGGGAATTTCCCCTGAAACCCGTCCGCGGACCAAATTGAACTTCATTCGAGTCCGTCTCGGGTTGCAGGGCTTTGGCGTTCATGACCGGCGGAGGCGGAGATGGTGGGAGTGGAGGTTCGGGTGGTGGCGGTGGTGGTATTGGTGCCGCTTGAGCATTTGGCCTTGTTCCGCCAGACAGAAGCGGAGTCACCGCTTTTTCGATATACATGGGCGATGCTATTTGAGTGGACTCATGCATGGGTGCAAGTTCACGCACAATCGTTTTTTCGGATTCATTTTTCTCTTCGGTCCACTCCGGCAACATCCAAACCAACGGACGAAACACGCTGGATTGCTCTGGGCGAACCAAAAGCGTCAGAGGCCACTGCCCGCTCGCAACGCGCCGGCAGATCTCCAGTTCGCTAAAGGGACCCGTTCGGGTCCGTCCATCCCAAACAAACCACATAAAAATCAAAAACTCCGGATCACGACATTCCGGAGGATGTATCGGAGCAATTCAGGATTAAATTCGCGGGGATGTCATTCAACCGACAGCCGGCAATGGGCTCAAGAAAATTGACGAATTTGCTGTCAAATCATCTGAGTTCGAGTTGGATCTGACATCCAAAAGACGATCGCTGACCGACAAATCCACGTAACCAACCCAGGGTTCGGGAATGTTTCGACTCGTCAGTCCGTAGCGGAGTGCAAAAAGTGCCGTACGGTTGAATTGTGGTTGCTCCGGCATGCGTGGGAGATGGATTCCCAGCTCCTCTATTGTCCGGGCTCCTTTTCTCAAATTGCATGTCTTGCACGCGGTCACGATGTTATCCCAGCTCGTCTTCCCACCACGAGCCAAAGGAATGAGGTGATCCAACGTGAGGTTGACCAGGGAACCCGAACAATTGCAGTACTGGCAGCGAAAACCGTCACGCAGATAGACGTTTTGCCTTGAAAACCGGGGACCATGTGCGCGGCGGATCTTGGGCGCACAATTGAACAGGCGAATGATCCAGGGAACCGTGAATGATTGCGAAACGCCTCGAATGAGCCTCGGAGAGTCGAGAACGGGCACTGCCCGGTCGGTGTACAGGAGAACAAAACCCACGTGAAGACCAACAATTTTCACAGGTTCGTATCGCGAATCGAGAACGAGGACACGTCTTTCAAAGTTCGCCATGACACCACCTTCCTCAAGTGGGATCGGAATAATTGCCGCAATATTAAGTCCAATTTGATGCGAATGGACTTCAATCGCGCGAACGTGGACACTTTGAAAGTATTTCCGGCCACCTGGCCAAAGTCAAGATCATGGCGAAATGTCACCGGAAAGCAACAATCCACAACCCAATGATGACAACCGCGAGAGCCAGGGCAAAAACAATACCCAGTCCAAACTTCGACAAGCCACTGAGGCCAGTTTGCCGTCGGCTGTATTTTGACCACAACTCACCCGCTTCAGGATTTTGAATTGAACCGGACGGGCGTGTCACGTCGTCGTCTTTTCCACTCTTTTGCACAATTTTCTCCTCACAGAATGCAATGTCGTCAAGATTTTTCCACGACTGAATCCGCCTTCCCTGCCCCGGCGAAAACCCAATCCCAATCGCTCCGATAGGCGAGATCGATAGTATCGTCTGACAATGATGCAAGTATTCTGTCCAACACATCCAGGAACGAAGTCCAGTCGCCCGCCCGCAACAAAGCGACCGAGGACTCCGGGCTCACCGCAAGACCGCTGCGGAGATAATTCCAGATCATCTTGGTGCGCGCGACACTCGCTCTGCCAATTTGCCACTGCTTCGGTTCCCAGCGGAATACCTGGTTGCGATAAAATGTCCGCTGCAACAGCTCCCGGATTTGCTCTTCACGGATCGAAACAGACTCACCACAGCCGTGTCTCGCATCTGTCGCAAATACCCCGTCGACCACGGCAGTCAAAAAATCATTCCAATGATTCGCCTGAAGCTCTTGCATCAGAGCGAATTGCATCAAGGCCAAACGAAATTGCTCTCTGCCGACTCGAGTCTCTCCTCCACGAAGAGAAGAAAAGATCCATGGATTGCGCAAGGCACCGCGGCCCACAATGACACCCGAAACACTGGGGGCAACCTGCAGACGGGCTTGCAGGCTTGCAAGGTCCAGCACGTCTCCGGAACCATAAACCGGATATGGCAGACCTTTTGCGGCCGATTCGATGAATGACCATCGCGCGTGTCCCGTGTAGCGATCGGCCCTGGTTCGGCCATGAACCGTCAATCGTGCCAATGGCAACCGCGCAAGCACTTCGAGCAAAGTTTCAAATTCATCCTGATGATCAAATCCAAGACGCATTTTGACACTGACCCGCCCGGCTCCCAGGGCATCAACGATTTTTCCGAGGTAATCGGCAAAACGCAGAGGATCTTTCAGGAGACTGCTGCCAGCCCCATGGCCGACCACAGTTGGAGATGGACATCCACAATTGATGTCAACGAAAGGAGTTTCTTCCAAAAAGCAATGGGCAATCCGAACCAGGTCTGCCTCATCGGAAGCCATCAATTGTGGAATGCAAGGTACAACACCATGTTGTTTCGACAATCGGGATTCTGGAAAGAAATTTGCTGAAATTCGCTTGCAAGGGTAATCTTTTGTCACCCGGAGAAACGGGGTGGTTGTGAAGTCGGGCGCGCTGTTTTGTGATATCCAAAGACGGGTCGCAAAATCGGTCACTCCCTCCATGGGAGCCAGACCAAGCCCAATCTGCGAAGAGCTGTCGCCCTGACTCTTCACTCCCATTCTTCACCTTCTTTTCGCATCGATTCAAGACACTCGCCGAACAGGGGAAAACCTGATGTCCAAGCGCCCACAAAAACCAGATGACAACAATCACTTCGAAGCACATCTGGATGACAATCTCCTAACCCCGGGCACGAAAGATGTCTACGCGAAGATTGGAATGACGGGAGCCTCGGGTTTTCGTGGACATTTGGTGCTCAAACGCCTGGTCGAGTTGCCGCACGTCAAGGAAATTCACGTTTTCGACTTCAAGGCTCCTCTTGTCCATGCGGCAAAGGTGATTTTTCATCGGGTCGATTTGACACGCGACGGAGCCGATGAGCTGATGGCCAGCCTGTGGGCTAAAAACGAAATCAAATGCATCGTTCATGGCGCACTGTTCTCCGGCCCTGGTAGAGGTGGTTCCCAGCGCAGGGAGGTTGAGACAATTGGCACATTCCATGTCCTGAATGCTCTTGCTGAGGCCAAGATTGAGCGCTGTGTGGTTCTTGGCGACACCTTTGTTTACGGAGCCCACAGCCAAAATCCCAATTTCATCACGGAATCAAAGCCGCTCAAAGCACTGGGTCCGGATTTCGTGAGGGCTCGGGTGGACGTGGAAAATCAACTCAAGGAATTCGCCGACGACTATCCCAATTGTTCAATATGTGTTCTCAGGTTTGCACCCATCCTCGGTCCAAACTCCACGAATGTCCGTGCACGATATTTTCTTGCTGGAATAATTCCAAAAGTTCTCGGCTATGATCCCCTTCTGCAATTCATCCACGAAGACGATGCTGCCCAGGCTGCAATGCTGGCGGTTTTTTCTAAAGCAAAGGGTGCGTTCAACATCGCCGGCAAGGGAGTGTTGCCCCTCAGCACTGGAATTCATCTCTCGGGCCGTGTCCCGGTTCCGGTGGCAACACCCATCTGCAAGACAGTCTTTTCTTTGGGCTTCATGCTCAGGCTTTGGGACCTTCCATCGGCAATGGTGCCATTTTTCCAATACATCTGTGTGGCGGACGGTTCCAAAGCCAACAAGGTTTTGGGATTCTACCCAAAGTATTCGAGCCGGCAGGCGCTCAAGGCGCTCATTGAAGCGGCGCGTCTCAGAAGTGTCGGATTCTCACCGCCATCATCGGCACTGGGAGAAGAAAAGCCCTTGAAGCAGGATGAAGGGTTTGTTCGCGTCTTTTGAAATCGAACTGAATTTCCAAAGTACATTGAGGGCGTCAACATGACAGGCACCAAATCGCAACCCGACAACACCAGCGAAAACGACTCAAGACGCAGGAACTCCAAACAGGACGATCTGGTCAATCTCTCGAGCAACGTTTTCAAAGTCCGTCGCACTCTGCTCGAACAATTCAGCCGAATTGAACGCGACATGGAAAAAAGGGCAAACGCAAACAACAAGCAGTTCGCTTCGAAGGATGAGCTCAAGACGGTTATCGAGAGACTGCATGAATTTCGTGGAGAACTCGACACGGTTCTCCTGAAAATTGAAGAGCGCATCCAAACGTCCGCCGACTCCATGCGCTCGACCTATATCGACAAGACTGAACCCGCCAGCGCAAACAAGGACAGTTCGCTCGATGACATCGTCACTGGCCTGAACCCGTTCAACCTGCGCAGGAAATATCACGAATTTTCGCTCAGCATGCGCAGTGAAGAAGTGGACCTGTTTGGTTTCGATCCCATTTTTGATCGCTTTGTAAGACCCCTGTTCGACTTCCTCTACACGAAGTATTGGCGGGTTGAAACCTACGGCATCTCGAATATCCCACGCAGTGGCCCATGTCTGATGGTCGGCAATCACTCGGGTTCACTCCCCTATGACGCAACCATGCTCAAAATGGCAGTCCTGAAGGAACATCAGAATCATCGCGAAGTACGCTTCATGGTTGAAGACTTTTTGTTTCACTTTCCTTTTCTTGGCAGCCTCATGAACCGATTTGGTGGTGTGCGCGCAAGTCAGGAAAACGCACAGCAACTCCTCAACGCACAAATGCCTGTGGTCGTTTTTCCCGAAGGCGTGAAAGGTTTGGGCAAGCTCTATCGTGACAAATACCACCTCGCGCGATTTGGTCGCGGTGGCTTCATCAAGTTGTGCCTCAGAACAGGTGCACCATTGGTCCCTGTTGCATTTATCGGACCAGAGGAAATTCATCCGATGCTCGCGCGCGAAACTTTTTTTGCGGGAATGTTCGGAATCCCATACGTTCCAATCACTCCAACCTTTCCATGGCTGGGCCCGGCAGGACTTATTCCACTGCCCAGCAAATGGTTCATTCACATTCTCCCACCCATCGACTTGTCGGAATATGGCCCCGAGGCCGAGAAGGACCGAGTCCTCGTCTATCGTTTGGCGCAAAAGGTGAAGAATCAAATTCAAGAGGTTATTGTTGAACAATTGAAGAATCGCAGAAGCATCTGGTTTGGGTAACTTTGGGGATCGGGGGCAAACAAATGTCAATGCAACCTGTTGTGCGAGTCATCTACAATCAAAAAGGCGGCGTGGGAAAAACGACTTTGGCCGTCAATCTGGCTGCCTGTTCCGCTGCATCCGGACTCAGAACATTGCTTGTCGACACCGATCCCCAGGGGAACTCAACCACCCATCTGCTGGGAAGCCGAAAGACTCCCGTGAAATCAATTTCCGATTTCTACGAGAGCTGCCTCGGCCTAAACCTCTTCAGGCAAAGCCTTCTTGAATATGTGACAACCGACACTGGCGTTGAAAACCTTCACCTGGTTGCTGCCGATCGCGAACTCGAAGAGCTCAGGAACAAGCTCGAAAACAAGCACAAAATCATGAAGCTGAAAGACGGCATTCGTTCTACAAACTACGAGGCAATCTATTTTGATCCGCCTCCAGCCAACGATTTTTATGCGCTGAGCAGTCTGATTGCCGCAAATGAAATTCTTGTGCCGATCGATTGCGATGCCTTCAGCGTCAGGGCAGCCCAAGATATTTTCAACACCATCCGCGAGGTTCAGGCCGACCACAATCCCGACTTGCGGGTTGTCGGCATCGTCGTGAATCAATTTCAGAAGGGCACGAAACACTCGGCGTCCATCATCAATGAGCTCAAGACATTGGGTTATGACGTTCTCGAACCTTTCATACCTTCGAGCATCAAGGTCAGGGAGTCACATTCGGAATCGGTTCCTGTTGTTTGCCAATTTCCTGATCATGCCGTCTCTGCTGCGTTTCGCGAATTGTTCTTGAACATCGAAAAGAAGACTGGACGCACCTTGGCACCGAAGAAATCCAACACGGGACGCTCAAAGTCGACAGAAGCGAGCATCGACCCATGAAGACTGCCCCGACGCTGACTTCCTCGCGACGGGTTCGCGTGGTTCTTGCCGCAACGGCAATCCTGGCATCAACGACAATTTTCGGAATGTCGCCCGAAACTTTTGCTGCGACCACTCCTCTCAGCACACTGAGTGACGGCAATTTTGAACGCCAACTCGAGCTTCCCGGTCATCAACCACTGGAAACAAGCTCGTCATTGTGGAGCGACGCCAACAAAACCTATCAGCGCTTGCCATTTGATATCGGCGAACGATTGCGCTTCGTCGTCACATACCTTGGAGTGAGTGGGGGCCAGGCCGAGGTCACAATCCAGCCCCCGGTGAAACTGGGAGACGGTTGGGCACACAGATTGACGGGAGAGGTCAAGAGTGCGCGATGGTATCGATGGATCATGCAAATCCATGACTCCATCGAAGCGCTTATGTCCAACGGAGCCGAGGTCGTGCCCGCACGCTTCTATATCAATCAGCAGGAAGGCTCTTTCCGGCAAACGAAGATCATTCACTTTGATGCAACCAAAGGTGAGATCAATCAGCAAACAAAACGAAAGGACCGTGACGAAACGAAATCAACCTTCCCTTTTGCATCCGGAACAAAGGATGCTTTGGGGGCGCTTTACTATTTGCGGGTGAAATTGGCTGCCAGCAATCCGCCTCCGTTGCAGCTGGATGTGCCCATTTTCACATCTGAAAAGACCTGGACGGGAAAAGCCACCTATCTGGGCAGCGACAACAGGAAGATTGGCAAAAAAACCTATGATTCCGACGTTTACAGACTGATCACGACTTTTGGCGGATTGATGGAACAACGGGGCGACATCAAGATTTGGTTCACCCGGGATGAGCGACGCATTCCCCTTTATATCGAGGCAAGTGTCCGATTTGGTTATATCAAAGTCACACTTGACGAATGGACTCCAGGCGAAAACCGCAAAGCCCAATATCCAGCCATTCAGCACGATCTGTAAACGGCGACGACTTCCTCTTGACTGCGGCCTGCAGCTATGATTATCAAAGCGTTCTATTTGCTGTCCAAGGCTGCGTCGTCCCAACGACTGACGCTGCTGCCCAAACATAAAGGAAGGTTGTCATGGCAGTATCCGGAGCCAAAAAGAAGCGCCGCTATTCACGTCCCAAGCGCGTGCTCGATCCAAACATCAAGTTTGATTACAAAGACACTCAATTGCTGCGTCGTTTCGTGACCGAACACGGCAAGATCGTTCCCCGTCGCATCAGCGGCGCGAGCGCTCAGCAACAGCGCGAATTGACCGTCGCGGTCAAGCGCGCACGCACCATGGCCCTGCTGGGTCACGGCCCGACAATCGACTTCCGTTCTTGATTGAGAACTGAAGCCGTTTTCAAAAGGCTCTCTCTGCAGCCGCAGAGAGAGCCTTTTTGTTTTCTGACGAATGAAGTTGCGGCTCAGTCCCTCCGCTGACGAGAACCGAGGAGTGACTATTCGAACATTCCGTTCGGACAATTTGGCCGACCTATATTATTTTCTTATTTGCCCCATAAACAGATTGACGAACTCCGAACTCTTGGATACCTGCCAAGTGTCAGCAGACATTCAAATACGCAGAGGAGTCTAAAATGCATCCGCATCAGATGTTCCCGTGGTCCTGGAGAATTGCTTCCGCTCTCGTCGCACTTCCACTCGCCATGCTCTTCTCTGCCCCTGATGCTCTTGCAAATCCTCCCCAGAATCCTGCTGATTGCAAAAGTTCCGACCAGTCCTGCATCCGCGAAACCCTGAGAACCTACGCACAATCCGAAAAAAAGACTCTCACATACAGTGGTGCTCGCGAAGCCATGTTCCAAAAAGTCGACGTTTACCTCGACGAAAAAGGCACACGGGTGGTCAAGTCATGTTATTCGCCCGAAATCTTTGAAGTGGGTCACAGCATTCCCAAGAATGGTGTGAACACTGAACACACTTGGCCACAAACGTTCTTGAAAAGGTCGGGGCGTTTTGAAGAAGCTCGCGCCGACATCTATCATCTTTTCCCCTCCGAGATCCAAATCAATGGCCTGCGTGGCAGCCTGCCATTCCGCGAATGTGGACACGAGAGCAACGTCGAGGGAGCCATTTGCGAAAACAGTTCACGCGGCTTCGAACCTCCGGAAGATCACAAGGGAGTCGTGGCTCGCGCGATGTTCTATATTTCGGTTCTGTACAGTCTTCCGATTGACCAGGGCCAGGAAAAGACCCTGCGTGAATGGGCATCAAGCCATCCCGTTTCCAACACCGAAGTGCAACGGGCAGACAAAATCCAGTCTGTTCAGGGCAACCGCAATCCATTCATCGATCATCCCGAATGGATCGATATCGTGAGCGACTTTTAATTCAGTTCAATGTCGATTCACTTGGCCTCGAGAGCCTCGCGGAATGCACGGGTAAAGCCGCGAGGCCCCTGTTCGCCGCTGTACTTGCGACCATTGATGACGATCAGCGGTGTGCCCGTCAGGCCCATTTTTTTCCCAATCTCCACGTCGTCCTGAATTTTCGCGATCTCGACTTTGTCCTTCAAGCATGATTCAAATCGCGCAACGTCGAGATTCAATTTCTTTGCTTGTGCGGAAAAGCCCTCTGGCGAAAACTGTTTGGCCTGCTCCTCGGGACTCATGTCGATTCCAGAAAACGCCCAAGTCTTGAGTTCCCAAAATGCATCTTTTTTCTGACTTCCCGCACAACGGGCTGCCATTGCCATTTCGCAAGCATAAGGATGCCCTTCACTTGCCACGTTCGCATTGCACTTGTTGCTCAGCGGATAATTTCGATAGACAAACAAAACTCTGTCCTCGCCCACCGCGCTCATCGCGGCCGCGATGTCTTCACTCGCGACTTTGCAATGTGGGCACTGCATGTCCGAAAACATGTGCACAACAACTTTCGCCTGTTCGTTTCCAATCCGATAATCCTCACCCTTGCCAACATAATTGCTTCGCGCAATTTGCAACCACTCGGAAGGAAATGGAGTCGCTGCACCGGATGACTCTGCAACTTCGTTGGCAGGCGTGGGGACGGATTTTGCTTCGCCTCCGACAACCGAGGAAATGGTTGGCAGGAGCGCACCCACGAGCAGGGGAGGAATTGCAAGGGCCAGGCCCGCAGCGAGCAATTTGAGGGAGCCTCCTTGACCAACTATCTGCGGAACCGTGCGCACCTTGAGAAAACAGATCAGGGTCCAGATGAAATTCAAAATTGAAATGGCATGCACACTCGTGCAGACGAGACAAACTGCGCCAACCTTGAAATAAGAAACATAGGCCAGAAAAAGTGAAACGCTCGCTCCGACAGTCGCCACGATCAATTGACGACGTGCCATCCATGACTCTGAAGCCTGCAAAAAAGCGGGCACAAACGCCATGGCCATAACGATTCCAAAATAGGACATCCCAAGAGCACCCAACGGCAAACCCATGAATTCGCCATATTCGCCACCAATCACCTTGCTGCAATTGACTGCGTCGTTGATGTCACATGTCAGAGCCTGAGTTGAGGCCTTTGTCTGCATGTGAAGTGTTAGTGCATAGAGGGACACACCAAAACCAACAAGACCGAGCACCAATGACGGGATATTCAACTTCGCAATCGAACCTGCGGACGCACTTGACCCATTTCCATCCTGAAAATTGAATCGGTTTGTAAACATGACTTCCCCCAAAACATCTCGTTCCGATATGCCTTGAGTGAACGGTTTTTTCGCTTTCGCGTCAAGCTTGCGAGAGCACAAGTGCCGGCATTTTACGTCGATTCATAAAGAAAACATCTTCAGAACTGGATTTGGGAATACAATCTGGTGGACATGAGGCGGTTGGGGCGTTGACCAGAGTAAGCACCGTTTTCGCGTGCAGACAAGGCAAACTCAAATTTGAACACAATAAAATCAATGTGAGCAGACAATACGGGATAGCCAGAATGCATGCCCACGTTCAACCCAAGCGAGGTTTGCTGACGAAACGGCAGGCGAGCAGAATACTGGGCTGCCCATTGAAGACGCAATAGAAATTCGTTCCAGCCTCCCTTGATCCCGGCAAGATCCTGCAATTCAGAGGCAACATGCAGCGACTGGAGTGAACTTCCGGGAATCGCGACTTCACGAAGAACTCCCAGGTTCAACCGACTCTGCAATCTCCCGGGACTGCCACTCAAAGTTTTGAGTGGGCTTGCATCAAAAGTGTTCTTTGAGACTGCGTGTATCCTTGTTGATTTGTCCACCCACCAGCCCAACGCAAGATCCAAAGGGCAATAGACTGCGGTCGGAAATTCGAGAAGGTCATTCAAGGGACTTGAGCCGGAACTTGTTGCCGCATTTGTTCCCAGAAAATCACCGAGCAGGGACAAATCGACCTCATAACCCCGAAAGCCGCCCACCCCTGGCCGCACTGAAACACCGAGATCAAAGTCGTTTTTTACGATTTGAGCATAACTGACAAGCACACCGCCGTACCCACCACCCATGGAGTCGAGTTTGGGCCATGCAGCATTGTCGATACTCGCATCAAACAACGCAGAAGCGTATGGAGCAATCCCAACCCTTCCAATGCGAGGCGACAGAAAGTTGCTCTGCGCCTGAAGAGTCATGCTCTTGCCGAAGACTGCCCTGACCTTGTCGAGAGCATTGACCGTGGCCTGGGCAGCAGAAGTACCATTGGACTGGTTTGTTTGGTTCGTCAGGGATTGCACAGTGTCCACAACAGTATTGACGGCATCTCTCGAAACCGACGCCGACAAGTTTGCAAATTCGAGTTCAAAGTTGGACCTTCGCCTTGCCAACAAAGACGGATCTGTATGGGCCTGATCGACCCAGGATTCAGAGAAAGCGCCAATCCCGGCGGAACCCTGCAATGCCGGACTGGACCATTCCTTTTCGCCACTGACATCGCGGTGCTGAAGCGCGAAAGCGTTTTGTATCGAGCCGATGCCGAAAACTGCCAAGAGCGCGGCAGATTGAAAAAAATTCAGGCGCGTGCGCGGCGGGAGATCATACACAACCGACTTTCTGACATCTTTGAACAACATGCACGCTCCCCCTGCTGACAAAAGAATGCCTCAAGAAGAAGTATTCACAGGTAGGCAATTGTTTCCGTCAATTTCATCCGCGTCCAAAATCTGCACCGAGTTGTGAAGCAAGGGAGTGAGACAATGCGTAAAGACCGGTTTCGATGGATAGGGTGCATCATGAAATCAAAATTGTGTTTGAAATCTGGCCTCGCGCTTTCCTGCTGGTTCGCGGTTTCTTTTTTGGCGACCGGATGCGTCGGCGTCGGCCTGGAGAATTCACCCAAAACCTCACTGTTCGGCGGCGGAACGAGAAATCAAAGAGGTCAGACTGCGCCATCCAACCCAATGGCCGCAGCGTCTGCTGCGGCGATACCAATGCGTCCTTCAAACACCATGGAACAACTACCCGTCAACGGAGCATTCTTGCCGCAATTGTCCAACTCGCTGAATGGAAATTCACCGAGCAACGGCATCGCTCAACCGATGGTCAGCTCACCCCTGCTCTTTCAAAGATTGGACAGAAACACCTGGCGTGTTGCCTCTCCGGCCGGTCAGCTTTTTCAGACCGTCGCACGAATCCTTTCACAAACCTATATTATTTCGCAGGCCGACAGGCACGCTCTCAGCTTGAGCACTGACTGGGACAAATTCTTTATCGATGGACGACTTTTCAGAAACAGGATTTCTGTCAACGTCTTTCCTCTTTCTCCGAGATCAGCTGACCTCGTGATCAAGAACAGCATTGAATATTACGCCCAGAACGGACGAAATTTGGAAGACAACAACCCGACTCAATGGCTTCCAACCCAGGATGTCACCGACGAACTTGATCGCGTTCTGGAAAAAACCCAAAACCAGCTGCTTGCCAACTTGAACTCCGGTGCGACCAGATAACAGACAAGAGGGCGACACAATGACGAAGAGCCGGAATGGAATCATTAAAATCGTCATCAGAAAGCGCAGTGCCACGGGATTGTGTGTGGCTCTGATTGCGAGCCTATTTCCAAATATTGGCAAAGCAGGTGCCCGCTATATCGACATATCGCTGACCGGCAGTTATCAATCCGACATTCAAAAATATCTCACAAGCACACGTCGCAGCCTTGGTGTGGAAATTGGACTGCCACTCACAAACTATCTCGATTTGAGCCTTTCACACACCCAAATCCTCGATCGCGACATTTATAATGAACTTTACCGCGAGACCAAGAAGTCCCAAGGCGTTGCTGTACCTGATGGAGACATCGAGCAAAAAACCCAGATTGCCGACACCAGTGCGAATGCTGCCATTGGATACTCTTTCGGGTATATCAAACCAACACTTTTCGGTGGTGCACTGTGGAGGCGCTCGTGCCTTGAAGACACTTTCCAGGACTATGGCTGTACAGACCAAACTGTCACCTGGAATGCCGGAATCGCCATTTCAGCTTATATCGGTATGAGCGGCACCCGCTTCCGCCTCAGTTATCGTCGTTCTCCATCGGCATCACAGGAATCGACAAAGAAAAACTTCGATGAACTTACAAGTGTCGGTTTGACCTGGAGCCTTTGATGTTATCCTTGAACAACAGTGGCAACATCATGGACTCACTCGGCCCGAAGCACTTCCTGCTGATGGTCTTGGCAGGCGTTGCCATCTCGGCCACTGTCTATTTGTTGCGACAGAAGGAAGGCGGAAACGAAAAGTTCAATTCGAAGGCCAATCGTCTCAAAACCCCTGGAATGCCCAGGGGCGCAACCTTGGGAACCCTCCCGAGTCAAAAGACGGGTGGCCAGAGAAGCCTCGACGAAATAAATCTTTCGCCAGAAGCCCAGATCAAGCGCGCAGAGGCTCAAAAGCTCGTCCGGAATGGAAATTTGGCTGACGCCGCATTGATTCTCGAACAAATCAGCTTGCAACGCGAGGCTATTGATCTTCTCGAATCAAATGGACTGCTGGACGATGCAGCTGCAATGCTCATGCGAATGAATCGCCCCAACCGCGCGGGAGTGATTTATGAGCGCAACAAGAAGTTTGAACATGCCGCAATCTATTTTCTGAAGGCCAAACTGGTTGACGATGCAAAGCGGTGCTGCCGGCAAATCAAAAACTTTACGCTTGCCCTTTCCATTGAGCTTGCAGTCCTGTTTGCGGAGGCGGGCGACAACAAATCCGCGATTCGCTTGCTGGCAGACATCAATGACCGGACACGTATTCTCAAGATTGTCAGGGAAAAGTTCGCATACAGCGATCTTGCTGAATTTCTCGATTATCCTGCAGCTCGTCAGCTCATGTTGAGCACACTGATTGTCACCGATGTGGAACACATGCTCCAGAACATGCCCTCGGATTCGAATTCACCGCTCAACCGGGCTCTGCTGTGGTTGAATGAAAGCAAAAAAACTGAATGGATCACGCCCATCTTCAAGTTTATCGGAGACAACCGCGGGGTTGGATCAAAATTCATTGAGAAGGTCGACCCTCAGGTTTGCGATTCATACGGTGACCTTGTGATGAAGTTCGACAATCGAGATTTCGAAATGCATCGGCAAACCATCGAATGGGTCGCCCGCAGTTTTCATGATGCCATGGCCATGCGTCCCGCCGGCATGATATATGAAAGACTTGGCAATGCGACGCTCGCAGGAAAGTGCTGGGCCATTGCCGGCAATTTTCAAAAAGCGCTCAACCAACTCAGCAGCGCGGAAGGTGACCTTGCACTCGCCGGACTCTTCCAACAGGAACTCAACAAACTTGGTCGCTACACAACTGATCAAAAACCGCTCAGCGAGCACGAGAGAGATGCTGTTTCCCGTCTCTTTTTCAACATCGACCCCGACACGGAAAAAAACAGGGCCAACAGTCCTTTCTCCATTGCTTCCTGATCCACGCGCGGCGCTCAAACAGTTTGAAGCGTTGTGCTGAAACTGGTTGGCGGTGGATCAGCGGGAACGGGAATTTTTCGATTCTTTTTCTTTCCGCAGTTTATGGAGTGCGCTGCCGAGGTCTTTGATTCTCGGCACATCATCCGAGAACACCCGCCACGCGGACACGGGACTCGACTGAAAGTCCTGGGCATGCAGCGGCAGCAAGCCCCTCCTCTGCGCCAAAACGTCCCGCTTTTCATAGATGAATCGAATAAAATCCAGGGCTACTGCTTCATTCCGACAGTCAGAAACCAGACCAATGCCGATGCGTTCAAAATAAGATCCCTGCACCGGAACTGTGAATGCGAGATTTTTGATATAACGCGAAGCGTGAATATAATCGGACTGCCAAGCAAGTCCCACCGCGATCTTTTTAGCCAAAAACGCCGGTATTGCAGAGGAAAGCGAATATGGGCGACCCTGCAGTTGCGCCTGGTTCAACCAGATGTTGACGTTCTGGGCATCATGCAATTGTTCCACAGGAAATTTGAGTCCCGTGGCCACCGCTGCCGTCATCAAGTTCATGCGTTCATCGGAAAACAGGGCCAAGCGGGAACGCCACAATGGATTGGTCACAGGGTTCACCACCCAATCCCAGCTCACGGGACCCGATGCGATCAAAGACTTCCGGAGAAACATGATCCCCAAAGGATCAGCCATCAGATTCAAGTGTGTCCTGCCATCGGGATTGGCCCGGGCACGCCGTTCAAGCCCCGCGACATCTGCGGGAACACTGATCCCCTCTGGCAAGTTCTTGAGAATCTTGGCAAGGCTTAGATTGACGAGGCGCTGCTCGTCCGCCACGACGAGGTCCCAATTGTGCGGCAGGGAGCGAATTTTCGATTCATAATCCAGAGCCGAAGTGACGAACTCAACCCTCACCGAGAGTTTTCGGGATGCCTCGAATTCCTGAACCAATGCGGCGTCAAGCCGCTGGGTTTGGGTCAAAATACTGAGTGACGCTTCTGCGTTCGCCACAGTGGAACAAAAGCAGAGAGCGACAATAACACCGCGGTTGATTTGATCTCGCAGATCTGTTGTGGCAAGACCTAGCCGTTTGACAAGCCTCATCCTTGCAGAGAGGAACAAAGTCTTCATGAGTAAGATCCGTTTCGTAGATACCGATGACCTTGGGAGCGATCCATTCGCATCCGAGAACCATGTAACCACAGAATTTGAAAAGTTGCTTGAGTCGGAATCCACTTCTGCCTCATTGAAGCGCTACCGACCCGGCGAGTCGATCACCGGAACGGTCCTCCGTTGCAGTGCCGAGTTTGTTTTTGTTGACCTTGGCGGCAAGAGCACCGCGACTTTGGCACTCGAAGAATTCACCACCGCGGGTCTGACTCCACCGGCAGCTGGCGAAGATATTCAGGCTTTCATTCGCAAGGACAACGGCTCCGAGATTATCTTGACACGTTCCCTTCGCCGCGGAGAGCAGGACGACGGCATGCTGCGCAATGCGCACGAAACCCGACTTCCTGTCGAAGCCAAGGTCGAAAAGGTGGTCAAGGGCGGATTCGAGGCGTCTCTCTCGGGCAAACGTGCCTTTGTTCCCCTGAGCCAAATGGAAATCGGTCAGGTTGCGGATCCCGAGAGCTACATTGGTCAGGTCCTCAAATTCATCATCACCGAGTACAAGGCTGGCGGCAAAAATATTGTTTTGTCACGAAAGTCGATTCTCAAGGACGAAAAAGATGCGCGCGCAGGCGAAATGCTGCGCACCCTCGAAGTCGGCCAGAAAATGGTCGCAACAATCACCCGACTGGCAGATTTTGGTGCGTTTGCAGACCTGGGTGGATTTGAAGGGCTTATCCCCATGTCTGAATTGGCATGGAAGCGCGTCGCCAAGGCTCAGGATGTGGTCAAGGTTGGTGAAACGGTGAACGTCAAGGTCATCCGCATTGAACACGCCCCTCGCCTTCGGGTCGCCCTGAGCCTCAAACAGGCCATGCCTGAAGAACTGGCCATGAAGCTCTCCGGCAAACATGGATCCACCGCTGGTGCACTGCAGGCCGAGGAACGCGACAACCAACAGGCCTGGGCATCATACAAAGACAAACAAAACCAGCCGGTTGCCAAAAACGACTCGAACGAAGGCGGGATTCTTGCGGCGGCCTTCGCAAGCGCCCGTAAAAGAAAGCAATAGTCGAGCTGTACAGACCCTGCCTCCTGTGTTAACTGCGCGGCAGTGCAGGGCCGAGGCGATCCGCTTCTGACGCACCACGGTGGTGCGTTTTTTTTTTGCAACGGCGCAATCGATCCTGTTCAGAGAGGTATTCACATCATGGCAACAGTTCACTCCGATTCCACCAAGCGCAAAGGCAGTTATTCGAGTCTTGAATGGCTCGACGAAGATGTCGATTTTGCAAATCCAGAAGCATCTGAGAAAGAAGCCTTTGCAGCGCTTTTCGGCGAAAGCACAACCGGCTCCAACATCAAGGAAGGCCAGGTTGTCAAAGGCAAGGTGATGGAAATTCTCGACGACAGCGTTGTTGTCGACATCGGTCACAAGTCTGCTGGCGCCGTGCCAAAGAGTGAATTCGCAACCGACGGTGTGTTCTCTCTGAAAGTTGGCGACATTGTCGACGTCTTCGTTGACGTGTTCGAAGACGATGATGGTGAGTTGGTTCTCTCGAAAGACAAAGCTGACCTCCTCAAAGCTTGGGACCGCATTTCTGAAGCATTCGAAAAAGACGAATTGGTCGAAGGCCGCATCGTTGGCCGCGTCAAGGGCGGGTTGTCTGTGGACATCGGCGTCAAGGCGTTCCTCCCCGGTTCGCAAGTTGATCTGCGTCCTGTCCGCAACCTCGAAAAACTTCTTGGACAGGTTCTCCAGTTCAAGATCATCAAGTTCAACAAGAAGCGCGGCAACATCGTTCTGTCTCGCCGAGTTCTCCTCGAGCAGGATCGCGAGCGCCTGCGCAGCGAAACCCTCAAGAGCCTCGAAGCTGGCAGCGTCATGGCCGGTATCGTCAAGAACATCACCGACTACGGTGCGTTCATTGACCTCGGCGGAATCGACGGCCTCCTGCACATCACGGACATGTCTTGGGGACGCCTCAACAGTCCTGCTGAAGTGCTCAACGTCGGCGACGAAATCCAGGTCAAGGTTCTCAGCTACGACGCAGGAACCCACCGCGTTTCTCTCGGCCTCAAGCAACTCCAGTCTGATCCATGGGTCAAGGTTGCTGAGCGTTACAACCCCAACCAGCGTTTGAAGGGCAAGGTTGTCAGCCTGACCGACTACGGCGCATTTGTTGAGCTCGAGCCTGGCGTTGAAGGCCTCATCCACGTCACTGAAATGACCTGGAACCGCCGCGTCAAGCATCCTTCGAAACTCGTTGCCATCGGCGACGAAGTTGAAGTCGTGGTACTTGCTGTTGACCTCGAAAACCACCGCATCTCGCTCGGCATGAAGCAAACCGAACCCAATCCTTGGGAACTCGTTCTCGAGAAATACCAGGTGGGCGACGTCATCCGTGGCAAGATCCGCAACATCACCGACTTCGGTGTGTTTGTTGGAATTGAAGAAGGCGTTGACGGCTTGATTCACGTTTCCGACATCTCGTGGACCGAGCGCATCAAGCACCCACAAGACCTGTACAAGAAGGGTGATGAAGTCGAAGCCAAGGTTCTCCAAATCGACGTGGAAAACATGCGCTTCTCGCTTGGCATCAAGCAACTTCAGGAAGACCCCTACGAAGCAGCTTCGCGCGTTTTCGTTCCTGGCACACGTGCCAAGGGCAAAGTCACCCGCAATGCAGAATTCGGTTCGTTTGTTGAGTTGTCGCCCGGTGTGGAAGGACTCATTCACGTCTCCGAGCTCGATATGGAACCTGGAAAGCTTCCTGACATCGACACGGAACTCGAGTTCATCGTCCTGCGCGTCGACCTGACTGAGCGTCGTTTTGAACTTTCGCACAAGGCTGCAACCCGCGGTCTCGACGAAACCCACAACCGCGCCATCCAGGCAGCAAGTGCAACACCTGCAGCCACTGGCTTTGCAGAAGCATTTGCCCGTGCGAAGAACCGCACAACAAAAGAACGCACTGAGGAATAATTCCCATGTACAAAGACCCTGACTCTCGTGAAAAGCGCTGGTCGGGTGGAGTACTGTTCTTGGCCGCGATTGGAGCTTTGGCTCTTCTCGCGGCCTTGGCATTTCTTGCACTCGGCATCGCTGCAATGAAGTTTTTCTCACCCTCGGGCAGCGTCGCGTCAGACGAACACAGATATTTGGAACACCGAACATTCACGAACGGTCTTGCAGAAATCAAGCTGGACAGTCCGATTGACTCGGACGTTGCAAACATCGTGGTTGCAAAGCTGAAGGAAGCCTCGGAAGACAAACGCATCAAGGGAGTGCTTCTGGAAATCAACAGCCCAGGCGGTTCGGTGGTTGCAAGCCAGGAGATCCACGACACCATCAAACGCATCAAGGAAAAAACTCCGGTGGTCGCCTACATGCGCGAAGTTGCTGCCAGTGGAGCATATTATTCCGCGGTGCCTTCGTCCTGGATTGTCGCCAACCGAGGAACCATGGTGGGCAGCATTGGTGTGATCATGTCGAGCATCGAAGCGACACAGCTGATCGAGTGGTTGAAACTAAAGCCGGTGACACTCAAAACCGGACGCCTGAAAGACACGGGCTCGCCGATGAGAAGCTGGACTGTCGAGGACAAAGCCTATCTGCAGGCATTGATCGACAGCACCCGCGACCAGTTCGTCTCGGATGTGCGTGCGGCCCGTCCCAAAATCACACCCGAGAGTCTCCGTCACATGAGTGATGGCCGGGTCGTCCTGGGAACAGAGGCATTCAGCCGTCAGCTGGTCGACAGTCTCGGTGGACGACCGGATGCGATTGCCAAAGCGGCAGAGTTTGCCGGGCTCAACACCGGTGCCGATACGCCAGTCATTCCGATGGAAGAACCCGAAATCCGCAGCCTTCTTGCCGAAGTGTTGAGGGGTTCGATGACTTCGCTTGCAACTCTGGTTGTTCAGGAATTCAAACAGCAGCGTCAATCCTTCAGCCTCCCTCTCCTGTCGAGCCCTCGTCTCAATCTGAATTCTTCCGAAACTCCATCGAACCCATGAAGGATTGAAACGCCACCACGCGATTCGGTCCTCATGTTGAGCATGAAGACAAGGGAGCGATGGAACGTGGACGCGTCTGAACTCAGGCAGATTGTCGAGATGTTCATCCAGGAATCGGATGAAACTCTCGCGCAATTTGAGCAATGCTTTCTGGAGCTGGAAAAATCAGGTCCGGACAGCCGCGTGATCGACCGGCTTTGCCGCATGTCGCGAAATCTGAGGGGCTCAGCTGCTGCACTCGGATTTACTGAAATTTCGAATTTCACTTCACATCTTGAAACTTTTTTGTCGACCCTGAAAGACGAAAAACTTGTCATCTCGTCTGAGATTGTTTCGTTGCTTCTCGCATCGCGCGATTTTCTTGCCAATGGAATTCAAACACTGCGCTCGG
The DNA here is from genome assembly GCA_049423385.1 of Silvanigrellaceae bacterium. GTDB lineage: Bacteria > Bdellovibrionota_B > Oligoflexia > Silvanigrellales > Silvanigrellaceae > RFOM01. Next base: position 26,611 of record JBMSQQ010000025.1, read on the forward strand.
GAAAAAAATCTACTGAAACCGGCGAAACAATCGTGGATGCGATGGCAAATTTGCGACGCAGCAAGCCAGAGTTTCAACCCATCAACCTGCCACGCCCTGCAGAAGCCGGCGACATCTGGTTTGTTGGCAACGATCTCAAAGCGGTGTTGTTTGAAATGCCCGAACAACCTCTACCCGATGCAATCGACGAAGCACACTCAAACCAATCCACTCCAAACGCAAACCCCGTTTCGGAGGGCGCTGGCAACTCCATCACCGGTTTCGCCTCGATTGATCCGAAGCTTGCAGCAATTCAAGCAGAAATCCTCCGCCTGACGATGCTGGCAGCCCAGGTGAATCTCAACACGGTTCAGGCTGCGACGGCGTTGGAGACGGCAGCATCCACGACCGCGCTCATCATTCCACAGCAGCAGGAAAAATCAGACGAAGACTTGAAGTCAAGCGACGATAAAACAACCGCAGTGCCGACAGAACCATTGAATTCATCTGAAGAGATTGAAGCTTCCATTGCCCATGCTGAAACTGCTGAAGAACACAATACTGCAACAATTTTTGAAGTATCCACCGTTGCATCACCGGAAAAGTTAGAAACTTCAGACGAAACGGCACCGGAGAACGAAGCCGGACAAGCACCAATGGAAGATCACACCGTGATCGTCCCGGAAATGGAAACATTGCTTCCTGGAGTCTTGCTGGGCGGCTTGGGGACATCCGTGGACCAGGTCAAGATTGGACTGGACCGAATCGATCGGTTGGTGAATTACGTGGGCGAGCTGGTCATTCTCCAGAGTGCAATCGAAGAACACAGAAAAGACATCGAACATGTCCAGCTCCAAAGAAGTTTTTCACAACTTGCAAAAGTCGTGCACGAGGTTCAGGAAATCGCCCTCGGCTTGCGGATGGTCAAGGTCAAGCCGATTCAGTTGAAACTTCAACGTATTGTTCGCGACCATGCGCAGGAACTCAACAAGCCTGTCGATTTCTCCTTTATCGGAGAAGAAGTGGAAATGGACAAAACTGTCCTGGACCTCGTCGCTGAGCCAATCTTCAACCTTGTCAGATATTCACTCAAATTCGGCATCGAAAACACAGAAACAAGGAGCCGCTCAGGGAAACCTGTCCAGGGCAAACTGGAGATGAGCATCAAACAGCAGTCCAGGGGCGTTGTTATCGAAATCCGTGATGATGGTCGAGGCATCGACTTTGAAGCGGTCCGCCGGAGCGCAGTTGAAAGGGGACTCGTCACTCCCTTCGAAAAAATTTCAGAAGAAAAATTGTCCGCATTGATTTTCCATCCAGGATTTTCGCAGCGAAACAGTCTTGCGAATGGATCCGAGCCCATGTTCGACATGAGCAAAATTGCCTCTTTGACAGAGTCCCTGAACGGAAAAATTCAACTCGAATCCAAGCTGGGCCATGGAAGCTGCTTCAGGCTTGTTCTGCCGAACACAATTTCAATTGTCGACGGAGTTGTTGTCAAATCGGGTCGGGAACGATTTGTTGTCGCAAAAACGCAGGTCAGCGAAACAATCCGTCCGCACGAAAAGGAAATAGCCCTCGTTCATGGAAAAAGTGAACTGATCAGTTTGCACGGAAAAAACATCCCGCTCTTCCATTTGTCGAAGCTTCTTGGCAAATCTGTTCATCTCAACCCCGAGAGAAGCACATTCGACGGTATTGCACTTGTGGTCGAGAATGATGAAAAAAAGACATTTGCCGTGATTGTCGACGACGTTGTGAACCAGCAACAAGTTGTTATCAAAAAACTCGGAAACGAACTTCAGCACATCCAGGGACTTGTGGGTGCAACGATTCTGGGCGACGGCCGACCTGCCATCGTGGTTGACCTCGAGGAACTTGTAAATTCACTTCCCGCGAGACAACAGGAAGCAAGCAAATCCGGCGCGAAGACAAAGGCTGCGTGAGGCAAAGGAGCTCCCGTGAACCTCGTTGACAACTATCTTTCATTCATTGTCGGTGGCGAACGTTTTGCCATCTCCTTGAAGGAAGTCCGGGAAGTTGTGCCATTGAGGGACCTCGCACCGGTTCCCTTCACACCAGATTATATTCAGGGAATCTTGAACCTGCGGGGAAGCATTGTCACCGTGATCGACCTCGGCAAACGGTTCGAGCTCAAACAGACCCAGGAAAATGAGGAAGAATCCATCCTGATTGTGGAACACAACCAAACCCTGCTTGGACTTAAAATCGACAGCATGGACGGCGTGATTCATTTGTCAGCCGAGGAACTTGCGGCACCTCCCGATTTTGGCGAAACCGCGGTCAGCAGATTCATGACCGCGCTGGTTCGCAGGGAACGTCAGTTCATTGTCGTTCTCGGTACAGAAAAACTTTTTTTGTTCGATGAGTTCTCGTCGCCCGCTGCAAGGAGTGAATCCAAGGCTGCGGTCTAGGGGAAGTTCATGAGAAACTGGAGCTTCAACGAAAAGAAAATTGCTGTCGGGGCGATCCTTGTCCTGACACTGATGGCAGTTTCGGCTGTTGGAATCACCGGTATATTCCGACTGGACAAAGCTATCGACATGCAGGCATCCGCCTTTGAAACCGAGACAACACTCAACAATCTCGGCTCATCCCTGGAAGGCATCAGATCCATCGAGGCGGAAGCCATTCTTGAACCGACACTGGAAGAAATGTCCATCTACCCGAAAAAAATGGCAGATGCCTACAGGAACTGGAACGAGCTGCTGAATGCTCTTGAAACAAGAACATCAGACATCGCGCAAAAAAACAGAATCGGCGATTTCAGAACCTTGATCGCAAAACGCAAAGAGCTGAGTGACAGGGTCTTGAAGGCCGCCATCGAGGGAGACAACGATCAGGCCTTTGCATTTCACAATTCAAACGAAGTTCCGGTGCGACCCCTCGAGGAAAGAATTTCACAAGTTGTCGGCGAGGTTGTGCAATTTGAACGCGCAGGTATGAGCCTCATCAAGCGGGAAACTGCTCATCAAAGCAGGGTCTGGAATTACTGGATGTGGCTTTCCACAGGTATTGGCCTGTTTTTAAGCCTCTCTTTCCTCAGTGGCACAATGACAAGTCTTGGGAAAAACCTGACAAGGCTTTCTGCAAACATTATTGAATCGGCACAGCAGACCAGTTTTTCGGCACAACAGACGGCAACGACCGCCTCGCGACTTGCGGCAGGAGCAATCATTGAATCGAACCACGCCGATGATTCCGCAACTTCTGCAATGGAGTTTTCTTCCGCAATGTCACTTGCTGCGGAAAATTCGAAAAAGACGAGCGAATTTGCGACACGATGCGCACTGGAAACCGAGCAGGGAAAAGATGTTTTCGAAGATGCACTGCAGACCCTGATGGACGTGAACCTCGGCAGCGGCGAACTTGTTGGTCAAATCAAAAACGACGCACAGCGTCTTTCGGAAATTTCAGGATTGATCAGCTGCATTGGCGAAAAAAGCAAAGTCATCAATGAAATCTCATTTCAGGCGAAATTGCTCGCATTCAACGCATCTGTTGAAGCGGCCCGCGCCGGCGAAAACGGAAAGGGATTTGCTGTCATCGCAGATGAAATCGGGAATCTGGCTCTCACCTGCACCTCTCTTGTCCGCGAAGTGAATTCACTTTGTGAAAGGAGTGTTCTCAAGGCAGAGGCAATTTCCAGGGAAACGCAGGCGAAGTTGAACCTGTTGGCGCAAGTTGTACAAGACAAACGGTCAGAAGGAATGCAGATTTCGGCCCAATGCGAACAAATGTTCGTCAAGCTTTGCTCCAACGCAAATCGAATGGCCGAAATGACGCATGAATTGAGCAAGGCGTCGATTGAAAAATCAGAAGCCATGACTATCATCACCCAGGCACTCAACGATTTGAGGCAAAATGCCCTGAACAACGCAACAAGCGCCCAGGAATGTTCGGCAGCAACCGAAGAACTTTCGGCTCAGTGCGAGAATCTTCATGTGGCAGTTCGGAGTCTGCAGAATGCTGTGAATGGCAATCCACCAAATCCGACAAGATCGAGGGGCTCAATTCCATCAGCACGGCCTGTGACTCAGGGAGGCGAAAAAGAAGTGCAATCGGTTGAATCGCCTCGGCCAGGACTGAGAGCCATCGTCGGAAGAACCGAGGGCAGGACAAACCGGTTTCGCATCGCTCAGCGCACCTCCGGAGAGGAGCATCTGCGCAAGGCTGTGGGTGCAGAAGACATTCCATTTGAAAGTTCGGATGACACCTGATTGTTCGTTCGGATTGTTCGGAACTCAAGCCGACCTGGAGCGTTTTGATCTGCGCCTTTCCGTGGGAATCTCTTCCTCGGAACTTCCAATCTCGGGCGTGTCGGGAGAAATTTCTTCGCCGCCTGTTTCATCAAACTCTTCGCCTTCTTCGTCGCCTTCTTCCATCAGGACATCGAAGGCGCGTTTCCATTCCGTTGTGATTTCAAGAAACTCCGGGCGCTGCTGAACTTCGCGGAAGGCCCTGAGCCACTGGGTGACGACAACCTCAGCCCTCGTGCCTTGCAATCCACCCCCAATGGAGTGGACGCGGGTGGGCAGAGTCACATCCAGAAAAGCGGAAAGACCAAGTTCAGGCTCCAGTCCAAGCAGCTCGGCAAAGGTGCCGGAAATCGACCACATCAATTGGCCCGCATTGGTTGGAGCTTCGAGAGCGGAAATCATGCTCTCAACGGAACGGCATTGCGCCGACTCGAGGACACGCTCAATCTCTGAGCCTTCGGCCTCAAGGAGCACAGGCATCACCAAAAGTAGAAAACCTTTCCAAAGCTCACGCTGTTTTGCGTGAGTCTTGTCGGAGAAAGCATAGAGAGTGAGCAGATCAACCCGCACGCGCACTCCTCGAAAGGTTAGAATTGCATAACTTTTGGACACCCATTGTTCGTCTGGGCACTCTGTGCAAAATGGTAACCCATCGACACAACCACGGCCATGGCCGGAGAGTTGACGTTTTTTTAAACATTTTTGTCCGACCTGCGGGGTTTGAGATGCCTTTTATTGTTTTTGAAGGTGGAGAAGGCTCGGGAAAGAGCACTCAGGCAACCAAGCTGGCACATTTTTTTCGCGACAAGGGCTTGACGGTTCTTGAAACCCGCGAGCCGGGTGGAACCCCGTTGGCAGAAGACATCCGCAATGTCTTCAAAAGTGTTCCAAAAAGCGGTGATGTTCCAACTCCGCGCACCGAACTCCTGCTCGTCATGGCCGCCCGCGCGCAACACATCGAAAAGACGATTCAACCCGCTCTTGCTGCCGGAAAGTGGATCATCTGCGACCGGTTCCTCGACTCGAGTTATATCTACCAGGGATTTCGTGGCGGCCTTGCCAAGTCGGAGATTGACACCATTGCAGCACCCATTGTTGGCCAACTTCAGCCCGACCTGACTTTCGTTTTGAGGGTCGACATGGCAACCGCACATGAACGCCTCAAGGGAAGACCCGGCAGCGAAAACGACAGGCTCGACAACGAGCTCCTCAAGGATGCTTCACTGCATGCGGCATTTGAAGCGCTCACCACATCAAACACTCCTTATCCAGACGGGCGTGTACCCAAGCGCATCCTGATCGACGGCAGCGGTTCAGCCGAACAGGTTCACGCGCGCATTCTGGAAGCGACACTTGCCCATTTTGGAAATCTCAAGAAATGATTGGACTCGAAAAGATCCGCTCGGTGATCGACAGCTCGTTGGGCACAGCCCAACACCACGCCTACTTGTTCATCGGCAGCTCTTTTGCAGCTGATTCGACTCCAACCGAACTTGTTGGCTTTCTGTTGGACAAATTGGCCGGACTTCGGCTCCTCGACGGCCAAAGAACTCCCAACGAGACAGAGTTTTGGGAATCCTTCCAGCGCCATCCCGACCTTTTGCGGGCCGATTCTGAACGGGCGATTTTGCGCAAGGATGACGTCGAATTGTTTCGCGAACGATCGTTGTACCCACCGACCTTTGCCCGCAGACGTTTTTTTCTCATTGAACGGGCAGAGCGGATGAACAACCAGAGTGCAAATGCCCTTTTGAAAACTCTCGAAGAGCCTCTGTCCCAATGCGTCTTCGTGTTGACAACCTCAAGGCCAGGACAATTGCCATCGACGATCTCCAGCCGCTGCCAGAAAATTCCGCTTCCTGTTTGGGACTCAGCAAATCGTCGAGCCATGGATGACATGGAACCCGAGGACGCTGAATTTCTGAAAAAGATCTTTTCGGCAACTCATCTGACGACACCTCCCGTGATCACTTCACAAGACAACTTGTCGTCTGTTCAAAAAACATCTCTTTCTCCAAAAAAACTGGGAGAATTGACCCAATGGAGTGATTCCACCGGGCGCAAATACGCGGGTCAACTGTTGCGCGACGCTGTTGTTGAAAACACATCAGATTCGCTCAAATCGGGCACGTTGTCGCAAACGCGTGCAACGATGATTTTGGCCGAAATCAACCGGTGGGCCGATGCTGAACCCTTCAATCCGACGAACAGCTTTTGGCTCGTGCGCATCCTGTTGACTCTGGCCATTTGATCTTCGCCCAAATCACTGCAACCATCCATGCCTAAGAAAAACAAATGACGAGTCGTGTCCAAGAGGACGCATCCAGGCAAGGGAGTCGCCGCACCATGAACCACGTATTGCAAATTCACGTGAGAGCCCAACTTCCGTCGAGTCTTGAACCACTCTGGTCCATTGCGCGCAACGTCTGGTGGTCCTGGAATACCGATGCCGTCAATCTCTTCCGGAGAATCGATCCCACCGCATATGAGCAGAGCGGCCCATGTCCATTGCGCCTGCTGAGTCAGATCAGCCGTGAGCATTTCGACAGACTCGCGGCCGATCAGGGTTTTGTGGACCATCTCAACCGGGTGAAAACAAGTTTCGAAACGATGCTGCGCAGCACACCTGCCGGTCGTCCCGAGATCGCGGCCAGCAAGCCTTCAAGCATCGCTTATTTTTCGATGGAATTCGGCCTGCACGAAAGCATTCCACTTTACAGTGGTGGTTTGGGAATCCTTGCCGGCGACCACCTCAAGACAGCGAGCGACCTTGCGCTTCCGCTGATGGGAATCGGGCTTTTTTACAATGAAGGCTATTTCAATCAGTCGATTGGAAAAGATGGCTGGCAGCGTGAACATTACAGCAACAATGATCCTTTGTTCATGCCGATGGAACTCGTTCGCGGTGAAAACGATTGCCCGCTTGTTTTTGAAGTTGCGATCTCGGGCGAGAAGGTTGCCGTGCAAATCTGGAAACTCCCGGTTGGCCGCATTCCACTTTATCTTCTCGACACCAACCTTTCACAAAACTCACAAGAAGCCAGGCAAATCACCAGCCGACTTTATGCAGGCGGACAGGATCTTCGGATCCGTCAGGAAATTCTCTTGGGTATCGGTGGTGTTCGCGCACTTCAAGCCATGGGTCTTGAGCCCGAAGTTTACCATCTGAACGAAGGTCACTCTGCGTTCCTGACACTCGCACGCGTTGCACTGGCAGTGAACAAGAACCTCACCTGGCAGCAGGCTCTGCATCAGGTTCAATCGACCCAAATATTCACCGTCCACACTCCCCTGCCCGCCGGAAATGACAGCTTTCCGGTTGAAAAGGTCAAACACCATCTCGGCTCAACACTCGATCATTATGGTTTGCCAGACGAACAATTTTACGCTCTGGGAAGGCATCCCGAACACACGCAAGAATTTTCCATGCCTGTCTTCGCACTCCGGACTTCGCACTTCCGCAACGGCGTGAGCGCCCTGCACGGAGACGTGTCGCGCAGAATCTGGAAGAGTCTTTGGCCACACCTGAATGAACACGAAAACCCTGTCAATCACGTGACCAACGGCGTGCACACCCGAACATGGATGTCGAACGAACTTGCCGACCTGTGTGACATGTATCTGGGGCGCGGATGGGACGATCGACTTGAGCAATCCAGCACCTGGGAACGCATCCACGGTATTCCCGATTCCGAATTTTGGGATGTTCACCTGCTGAGAAAGAGCAGATTGATATCCAGCGTCATCAAGTGCATGTCGACAAGCGATCGCGTTTCGCCCCATGCGCTTGCAGAATTGCGGCAATCGCTGCGTCCGCAAACACTCACGATTGGTTTTGCGCGCAGATTCGTTGCCTACAAGCGTGGCACGTTGATGTTTCGCAACATTGATAGACTCAAACGCATCCTCAACAATGCCGACCGTCCAGTGCAAATCCTGATTGCCGGAAAAGCACATCCCAACGACAATCACGGCAAGGAGATCATTCAACAGGTCGTCCAGATCATCGAACGGGAAAAGCTGACCAACAAAGTTCTGTTTTTGGAAAACTACGACATGAATCTGGCCCACCGCCTGGTTCGCGGCGTGGATATCTGGCTCAATACGCCTGTCCGAACTCTCGAGGCCTCGGGTACGAGCGGAATGAAGGTTGCATTGAATGGAGGACTTCATCTCTCCATTCTTGATGGATGGTGGGATGAGGCACACAACCCCGACGCCGGGTGGGCCATTGGATCTCGCGATTTCCATTCCAGCGACGACGTGCGTGACGCGCGCGAAAGCGAGATGCTTTACGACTTGCTCGAACACGAAATTGCGCCGCTTTACTACAGCGCTCCGGTTCCCGGCGAATGGATTCGCAAAATGAAGAATTCGGTGATGCGCTACGCGCCTGAATTCAGCGCTCAACGAATGGTTCTCGATTATTTCTCATCTGCATACCAACCTGCACTGCAGAACGCACAGAAGATTGGTATTTTGTCGCCAAACTCGAAACACAATCTTGTTGAGCATGAAAAGAACCTACAGACACTGCGCACCGGCTGGAGCAAAACCGAAATCCGCAGTCTCGAAATGATGCCAAAGGCAGGCGCTTTTGTAGGTGAACCCATAACTGTGCGGGCAACAATCCGTACCACTCTTCCTCTGGAATGGATTGATGTTCAATTGGTTCCGACACAGGCTCGTGGTGACACAATCACTCTCATGCCACGCGGCAGTGACGCTGAAAATACTTACCTTTACGAAGGTATTTTCACTCCCGTAAAACCATGCATGCTGTCTTTGGGATTACGTGTCACTCCTTCGACTCGGATTTTTCCGGAAGCCCTTGATCTGCAACTTGTCGCACGATAGGCATTTTCGGTAACAGATCCAAAGTGAAAATTGATGTTGACCTCGTCCTCTCTCTCAAACCATGTGTGGTGGTGCGATGAAGATCCTGATGCTCGGATGGGAATTTCCTCCATTGATCTCCGGCGGTCTGGCGACCGCCACAGAAGGCCTTGTCTCGGGGCTCACGAAACTTGGCCATCAGGTTGCACTGGTGTTGCCACATTTCCCCCACGACAATGCGGAAAAGATCGAGGCCATCAATCCTCACCTGACCATTGTCAGTCCGGAGCATCCTTTCAACCTTGAAAGAATCAGCCGACCCGTGGACGAAACGTTTGTTGCATCCGGCGGAATCGAATTCAGTGCCTACGGTTCAGCCGAAGCCCTCCGCACGGCCGGCAAATCGTCCACTGATTCAGGTGCGGACGCCATGCACATGTTGAGTCATTACGAAACGGCGCACATCGAATCCCTCGCATTGTCTTCCGAAGAGAAAGTCCAGTTGCGGGAGCGCCTCTTCCAGTACAGAAAACTGCTTGCCGCCCAGAGTTCAGAGGAAAAACTGTCTTCCCAGACTGGACAATGGTCTCCCTTGCGCAGCGATGTTGGCGAACAAACCGAAATCCTGTCGATGCTTGCGACCGATGTTTTGCGCACCGAAAACAACACCATTTTTGAAGTTATTCATGCCCACGACTGGATGAGTCTCAAAGCCATCGCCAATCTCAAGAACACGTCTACATTGCCTGTTGTCTTGCACGTCCACTCCACCGAGTACGATCGCGCGGGCCTCCACGGAAACCAGAAAATTCAGGCCATGGAGAAGCTCGGTTTTCATCTGGCCGACAGGCTTGTTGCCGTTTCCAATCTCACGCGAAAGATTCTGGTTGATCACTATGGCATCGACTCTGGAAAAATCGACGTGGTCTACAACGCCTCGAATCTTGCCCACAACAAGAACAAGAAGAACATCCGCAAGCAGCACCTGGACGAGACCGAAGAGGCTTCCTTGAAGGCCGATGAGCGTTCGGCTCTGATTTCATTCGTGGGCCGAGTGACCTATCAAAAGGGCCCTGCCTATTTTGTTCAATCGGCTCATCGCGCGTTGCAACTGCAACCAAACCTGCGTTTTCAGGTGGTCGGAACAGGTGATTTGTTGCCCTCCATGCGCCAGCTGGCCTGGGAGCTTGGAATTCTCGACCGATTCACGTTTCACGGCTTCCAAAACTCCAAAAAGGTGGAATCGCTGTTGGCCGAATCAGACGTGTTCGTCATGCCCAGCGTTTCGGAACCCTTTGGCATTGTGGCTCTCGAAGCCATGGCACAAGACATCCCAATCATCATCTCGAAACAATCGGGTGCGGCTGAGTGCTTGATGCATGCCCTCAAAGTTGATTTTTGGGATACCGATTTGATGGCTGATCGAATCGTCAGTATCGTGCGCCGTCCCCGATTGCATCGGGAACTCCGGCGCAATGCATCCCGCGAAGTGGAACGCTTCAATTGGGAAAACTCGGCCCGTCGCTGTGTGGATGTTTACAGGAAAACCGCAAGCCGCTTCATCAAGATATGAATTCGACCATGTACAGCGCCCTTTTGGCAACGCCTTCATCACTTGCAGCATATGAACGCGATGGTCAGCTGAAGTCGTGGTGCTGGCCCCGCAAGGATGCTTTTCACAACCAATTGCGTTTTTTCATTATGGGGCTCGTGCAGAAAGACGAATGCATCTGGCTCGACCCCGAACGTGACCAAATCACTTTCACTTGGGTCACCCCTCTGGAACATCTCCAGATCCATTGGCATATGCATCATCCTGCTGTCAGGGGATTGCACGTCCGTCTGGATGCCCGGATGGTCGACGAGCGCACCTTGGAACACACCTACACCATAGATGCCTCGGAGCACAGCTCCCTGCACGACACGAGTTTTTGGTTTTTGATGGCTCCCGAGATTGCCGGCAGAAGGAGTCAATTCCAATGCGTCCGTGCGAGTTCGCAGGCGAATCAAATCCGATGCGACGCAGATCCGTATTGGTTGACAATGGAGCCCGGAAAAAGCGATTTCTTCAAGTTGACCGGAGCGCTGCAGATAGACTCTCAATCATCGCTCGGACACCTCGTCCAAGCATTTGTCTCTCACCCTGGAGCGTTCAGATCTATCGAAATGGGTCGCTGCGCTGCCGTGGCGGTTTCGCCAGTCGTCCGCTGGAACAGCCCCTACACCATCCGCATGACCCTTCATCCTGACGTTGGAAACAACATTCATCCGCTTGAACTACCCGAACCAGTCGACAGTGCCACAGCGCAAATTTCTCAACCAAAGAATCATACGCACTCCTTGTCTTTGAAAGTGCTCGATGCCCTCACCAGCCCGAACGGCGCCCTTTTGGCTTCTGCAGAGTGTGACTGGGAAATGCGATTCAGTGGTGGCTATGGCTTCGTTTGGCCAAGAGATGCTGCCTTTGTTGGTTTGTCGATGATGGAATGTGGCCACGAAGAGCGTGCTGTCCGATTGGCACTGTTTTTGTCGAAGGCTCTTGGTCTGGCAAATGACTTTGAGCAGCGCTACACGGATGCTGCCCTGCCTGCACCCAGTTGGTGCATGCGTCAGCCCGATCAGAGACCACTCGTTTGCCTGCTTTGGATCTCACTCCTCCGCAGTGCGCATCTTGCAGCAACGGTTCGCGATGAACTCAGGATTAAATTGAATACCTGCCTTTCCGCGATGGCTGATGAACTGTTGAATTCACCGGCAAAAGCACTTCAAGGGTTCGACCTTTGGGAAGAACGTGAAGGACAGCATTTTTTTGCCTTGGTTTGTGCTTATGGTGCGCTCAGTCGGGGAGCCGAGTTCGCGTTGACCGATGTTGCCGGTGAGCGATTTGATGCCGCTGCCCAGATTGCCTGCGAAATGGCTCAAGCACATTTCAGTCCGGAACATGCATGGCCCGCACGCACGCGTGCATCAAATGGAGTTTTCGATTTCACCGCCGATGCAAGTCTGTTGGCATGTCTGATGCCCGTGCCTGAATTTCCTGTCGAGCCCGAAATTCGACGCAGGATGTTTGAAGGTCTCCAAGCTGCACTTCAACACGGTGTCGGTTATCGACGCTACGTCGACGACACGTACCGGGGCGGAGGCTGTTGGCCGCTCGTGGGGTTGTGGTTTGGACTTTCGGCACGCGAGGTCATGTCGGAACCCGAATCGAAGGAGTTCATTCGGTTTGCAATAGTCCAGGCTGCCGCCGCGTCGACCACCTTGGGTTACTTGCCAGAGCAAATTGATCCCTCGACAAGTCATCCGACCTGGGTAGTGCCATTGGCTTGGTCTCATGCATTTTTCATGCAGCTTTCTCGGCGCGCCCTGGAATTTTGAAAACGAATTCATATTGAAAATTGACCCATGAATCCGAACAAACCGGTTTTCATTCAGCGAACGGTTTTATCAGCATAAACTGGCGTGCTATGATCGACCTGGCACACGTCATTGTTTTCTTCTTTCGGGAATCGCTTATGAATTCCAAAATTCGATTGATCGTCTTGTTGCTCCCTTTCTTTTCCGCCTGCACGACAACCAGGGTTGTGAGTGTCAGACCGGGAAAAGGTGGCGTGATTGCAATAAACCAAGGAATTTTTGGCGGCGATGCCCGCAGTCAAGCCGAATCAATGATGAGATCCAATTGCAGAGGCCCCTTCCGGATTGTCAAAGAGTCCGAGGCGGTCGTCGGCTCGGTCAGCAATACTCAAGGACAAACACAAGGACAATTCAACAATTACAATCGCGGTGCAAATTTCAACAGCAACTCAGCGTCGACCACCACCACGGGCAATGTGACCGAATGGCGGC
>JBMSQQ010000026.1:0-37454 GCA_049423385.1 Silvanigrellaceae bacterium
GCCCTCAATCTTTTGACACTGCCAAATCCTTTTTCAATTTTGCCTCAATTTTGAACCGTCAAGATCAATGATGACGTCGGGTTCGGTTTGGACTGAATTTTGCTTTTGAAACAAGCAGTGGAGGGCCGCCATGAATTTAAAAAAACGGAGCGCCTCAGACAACCTTTGCATCCCTGTTGTCGCAACTGCACTTGCCTTCATGGCCTGCGTTCCCAGAAAAGCGTTGAATCCAAAGGAATCTCCCGGTCTCTCTGAACAGCAATCCACCACAGCACGCAGTGCAGAAAACACAGGTATTCTCAATGTGGCAGTCCTCGGCGATTCACAGTCAACAGGCGGCTACGGACAACGGCTTGCAGACCTGATCCGGAACAACTCTGTCCAGCGCCTCGTTTATTTTGGTGCTGCGAGTTCGGCCCGAATTGGAAGTTGGGTCGATGGTGGATTCACACCTATTCCATACAGCGCATATTTTGGTTGTGACTCGGGGGCCGTCGCGCGCAGCTGTGCACCACAAATGCAGCCTGGCCGACAAACCCAATCCATCGCAACCATTGTGCGGCAACATTCATTTGTGGATCTTTACGTGTTGACATTCGGCGACAATCACTTTTATGACCCTTCATCGGCACGTCGTGACATTCCCCGACTTGTGACACCCATCCTAAAATCCGGTGCCAAATGCGCTTTCGTCACGCCGACAGAAGGCGTCGGCAAATTCGCAAACAAGCTCGAGCTGATTCGTCAAATCAAACTGGGCCTTGAAGATGTTAAAAATGCCAATGGTTCGACCTGCGCGCTTGTCGACAGCTACACTGTGGGTGGCGATGTTTTGAAGACCGATTCCGACCTTCAGTTGATGCGCAATGCCTCAGCCCAGGATCCGATGGGCCTGCACCCGCAAGGCTCGGGTGCGCGGCTGTGGGGAGAGCGGGTTTTCGAGGCATTGCTGAAACTGCGTCTGCTTGATCGTTTGTGATTCAGCGCAGGTCGTCGGTCCTCTTGGTTTCCGCGCCTGCAGTCGACATACCCAGCTCGGACCAACCTGCACTTAATTTCTTGAGTTGTTCCGCAGTTGCGCCGCTGATATACATGCTGCTCCTGAAATAAACCTTGTCGCTTGATTTGCTCAGCGACTGGGAACCAGTCTGTGGCGTTGGGCAAGCAGTTTTCAAGCTCACATCAGCTGCAACCACCATATTTTTCAATTCGCAATCCGCAGTTCGGTCTTCGATTAAAAATGCTTTTTCACGGTCATCGGAGTTTGCCCAATATTCCGAGCAAATCTTGACGCCACCTTTCTGCGACAATTCCGCAAGAACAATTGCGGCGTTCATTCCGGCTTCAGATTGCGCAGTTATGGGATTGTTGGTCGTTGGTATCTTGATTGTCTTGGCGCAACTAACAACAAAACTATGTCCCGTCGGTATCGAAACCAGATCAGCAGGAGCCGAAGCAGCAGGCTGACTCGAGCTGCCAGTACTGCTGGTGCCAACTTGAGTGCTTCCGGACGGCTTTGGTGTTCCAGTATTGTTTGACGTCTCACTACACGCAACGAATATGCTGACACCGATTCCAAGAAAGCAAAATGTCGACACATTTTTCATCTCTCGCCCTCCAATTAACAACCCAGGGCTCCTCGGAATATTTGCTCCCGTTGTTTAATTTTTCTCTAAAAATCGAGTTTTTATGACCCGTTATGCACCATACAGCCCCCAAAAACGGCCCCTCTTTTTCACATTCTGTGTTTTTATACCGATGAGACGACCGATTCGTTTGGAAGGGGAGCGAAATGTCATTTTCTACGCGCAAACAATTCAACCTCGACGGTGAATCATCAGGTGATGGCGAATCACAACGTAAATCTGACGACAGTCTTTTTTCACAGCACCAAAAAATCGCTCTCAAACAAAAGTTCGAACTTGGAGAACTACTGGGTTTCGAGACTCGCAACAAATACATGATTTCAACAGTCGATGGCGATATGCTCGGGTTTGCAGCCGAGCAAGGAAAAGGTGTCTGGGGATTTTTGGGTCGAACTTTTTTGGGTCATTGGCGAAAATACGAAATTGTCTTTTACGACAACCAACGCCAACCGTTCATGTCTGCCATGCATCCCTTCCGATGGTACTTTCATGAATTCGAGATCTTGAACCGCAACGGTCAGCTTGTGGGTCGAATTGTCAGAAGATTTGCATTGCTCAGCAAGAGATTCGATGTGCTGGACCCCAAAGGCAATGTTGTCTACCAAATTTCCTCGCCCATCTGGAAGATCTGGACATTCCCTTTTATGCACAAAGGACGCCCGGTCGCGCATGTGCGAAAACGCTGGTCGGGTGTGTTGAGCGAATGGCTCACCGACAGAGACAATTTTCTGGTTGAATTCGATGCTCAAACCTTGTCCGAAGTGGCGCGGAGGATGATCGTTGCCTCTGCAGTATTCATCGACATCATGTTTTTCGAAAGAAAAGCGGATTGAGCATCAATCCAAACGGAAATGAATTATTCAGTCTCGATAGATGCCCGCGCTTGACCAATCAATCGTTCAAGTGCCGTGTATCGTTTGAGTGCAATTTGGGTGGCCACAGCTTTTTTCATTGCCCATTCTTCACCAATCACGAAGGCATGTTTGCTTGCGCGGGTGATGGCCGTGTATAACAGGTTTCTGTCCAGCATTGAATAATAGGCGCTGAACATCGGAATGATCACCAGCGGAAATTCCGAGCCCTGCGATTTGTGCACTGTCATGGCATAACACAAGCTTAAATCGTCGACATCTTCGTCTTCGAGGCGGACAATGCGATCATCAAAAGCGACGTCCATTTCCACCTTTTTCTGCACAACCCGAATCGCCCTGATGAATCCCAGGTCACCGTTGAACACATCCTTGTCGTAGTTGTTTCTTGTCTGGATGACCTTGTCACCAACCCTGAAAAGCGAAGTTTCATCGACCAGCGTTTCGTCTTTGTCGGGATGAGGAGGATTCAATTCAGCCTGCAGCAATTTGTTGATTTTCTCCTGTCCGGCATCACCCCGACGCATGGGAACAAGAATCTGTATATCCCGGACCGGATCAAGTCCGTACATTTGCGGAATTGTCTCTCTCACCAACGGCAACAGAATTTCGGAAAACGTTTGCAGACTGCAAGGCAACAAAACCAGCGACTGCGCCGATGGCAAATGCGGCGTGCGGCTCACCAAAGAAAAATCGGGTTTGCGTCCTTCAATTATGGCACGCGCAGCTGTCGGAATCGGACTTTCGCTCGACTGGCGGAAAATTTTGGTCAACCTGGCCACAGGCACTTCACCTGATGCAATGACGTCGCGCAGGCAATTGCCGGCACCTACACTGGGAAGCTGGTCAACGTCGCCCACCAGAATCAAACGCGTTTGTGGCGGCATGGCCTCGAGCAGGGTGTTGAACAAGTCGAGACTGAGCATCGACGCTTCGTCAACGATGACAACATCCACGTCCTTCAACGCGCCTTCGCCCCCTTCGGAGGAACCAGAGTCGTCGGTCTGACCAATGCGCAGGGTTTTGTGCAGTGTATAAGCTTGAGCTTCAATTGAAGCGGTCATGCGTTTCGCGGCCAATCCAGTTGGCGCACACAAAACCACGCTGCGCTTCAATGCCTTCTGGATGCGATAGATCGCTTTCAACACGAACGTTTTGCCACAGCCGGGTCCACCGGTGAGCACCATGAAACGCGAACCAATCGACAATTCAACCGCCGCGGCTTGCTCGTCCGAAAGTTTGCTCCACGGGATGTCCGGAACAAGCTCCTCCAGAGTCACTTCGCCAGCCCGAAACTTGGCTTCGAACGGATCATTGCCGATGCCGGATTTGAACAAAAGCCGCGCGCATTCGCCTGCGGTGGAATTTTCAAGGCTGAACACTTCGGGCAAATAAAACAGCGGTTGCTGAGTTTTATCGTCGCCTGCCGATGCTTCGGGAAGGCGCAGAATAAATGACTGAACGCCTTTTTCTCGATTTTCCTTGTAAATGGAACGCAACTCAGAAAGAAGCATTTCAAAGGTGAAGCGGGCATCACGCTTTGCACCCAGCACCTCACGCGCTCCTTCAATCAGAACATCGCGCGGCAAACAACAATGACCATCGTCATGGGCCCGCTCGAGTGTGTAAACAAAAGCAGCTTCCAGACGGAATCGCGACAGCGGATCAATTCCCAGCTTGAGTGCAATGGCATCCGCACGCAGAAAACCAACATTGCGGAAATCGGAAATCAATCGGTAAGGATTTTCCTTGAGAAGATGAATCGCATCGGAACCATAACGCTCGTAAATCCGGTTTGCGAAATTGGGCGGAATGTTGTGCTCGTGAAGAAAGACCATGATTCCGCGATAGACCTCATCGCCCGTGATGAGCGAGATGACTTGCTCGGCCTTGTCGCGCTTGCTTTTGAAAAAGCCAAAAACCTTCTCTTTTTGGCTTTTGCAGACTTCAACCAGCTCATCGATGGTGCGAACGTCGATCGCCTCGAGAAATTTCTTCGCCGTGACCTCGCCAACGCCTCTGATGTTGTTGACCAGAAAGGGAATCACCCCAGTGAGGGTCGGTGGGCGCATGGGTTCGCTGTAGATGACCTGAAAGGTTTCCCCATATTTTGCAGAGCTCGCCCAATCCCCGAACAGCTTGTACTGCTGCTGCGAATCGAACTTTCCGACACTCAGGGACTTGCCACTCGCCCGAAACCGCTTGGCCGACTTGGAATCGACAAACTCAGCAACGACGAAGGCGCCATCTTGAGAGGCAAAAATCACCTTTGATAACAGTGCGGTCAGCTCGATGGACACAAAGAACCCCTTTTTCTGAGGGGGAGCTTGCACTCGATCTGAAACTATGGCAACTAGGTGGGCGCGTCGGGGCTTAGCGCAGTGGTAGCGCATCTGTTTTGGGAGCAGAGGGTCGTGAGTTCGAATCCCACAGCCCCGACCATTTTCCCCCTGAATTTGAGGCCTTTCTGGCCATGCTGAGAATGGAACCGCCGCTCGAATTGGACGTCTCCGTCAAGGCTCTTCTAAAGACTGCCTTTTTCCCTGACAACACCTCAACAAAATCAGCAAGTTTTAGTGTTGTTGGAGAAAATCATCCAGCGGATGTTTTTTTCTGTGTCAGAACAGCCTGGGACGCATTTCTTTCTGCCCAAAAATTTCCGGCAGGCAGTGAAATTCTCATGTCGGGAATCAATATCCCTCACATGAAGGAAATCGTCGAAGCACATGGGTTGACTGCCAGAACTTTGGACATTTGTCCGAACACTTTGCTGCCGGGTCTTGATGATTTCAAAAATGGCTACACTTCGCGCACAGTGGGGGTCCTCTGTGCCCATCTGTTCGGTACCTGGAGCGCACTCACGGAACTCGCAACATGGTGTCGGAGCAAAAACATATTCCTCGTTGAAGATTGTGCACAATCCTTCATGGGCCAGGATTTCACCGGAACAAAAACTGCAACTGCAACGTTCTTCAGTTTTGGAACAATCAAGCGCTCGACGTGTCTTGGGGGTGCGGTGGCGCTTGTGCGCGAACCCGAACTCAGAACAAAAATACTGAGCATTGAATCAAGTTATCCACGGCAAAAGCATTCGCAGGTCAAAAAAAAAGCACGCAAAACCCTCCTGCTGAAAACACTCACACTGCCACGTGTGTACGGAGTTTTCGTGCGGACTCTCAGGCACCTGCACATAGACCACGAAGAGTTCATCAGAAATTCGGTCCGTGGATTTCCATCGGCGCAGGTGCCGTTTGTATTCCGGATGCGTCCATCCCATGAACTGTCAAAGCTTGTGCAAAAGACTTGGCAAAAGTCGTCATCGTTCATGTGGACTGAAAGGATGACAAGAATCATGGAAGCAGCAGCATCGGCAGGAATTCCCAGGGATAGAATTCCAGGGAATGATGCTCACTTTCATACTTTTTGGCTGCTGCCTGTTCTCTGTGGAAACCCAAAAGGGGTCGTTGAAACACTTCGAAATGAAGGTCTCGACGCCACACGCGGCCTGTCGAGCATGAAGGATCTTTCAGACAATCCTGATTCGGCCTCTGCAAAAATTCTTGCAAACCTTGTTTTCTTGCCTGTATCCCAACGCAAGATTTTCCCGTTCACAAAAGCACGCGCGGCACTGGAAATTGAATCCACTTCGGCCTCGCATCTGTGAACTCTTTTCAATAAAGTTCTTCTCAGCGCAGGCCAATTGCGACTTCGAAATCGGCAACCGAGGTCACACTTTTTACAAGTGAATCAGACGAATTCTTCATTGCCCCCATGTATGACCAATACATGGCATCCCATTCAACGCCGCACTGCTTTTGTTGTCCATACGCACGGCGACCATTGCGCACATGCTGGGCCACCGACCACTTCACACCGGGAACCGTGCAAGGATTCGCACCACCTGCCAGGTATGTACAGTTGTTGTCGCTCCCGTTGGTCCACCACCACAACGTCGAGGTCCAATCGGGTCCACCTTTCATTCCCCAAATCCCGACGCCCTTCCCGTTGGCATCTTGCGCCCAACTGTACCAATCCCCATAAACCAACACCTGGAACACGCCTGTGCAGACTGCGCTTCCACAATATCCAGCTCTGTAGACGTCCGAGCCGCGCCATTTTCGCCGCCCAATTTCCGCCCACGGGAAACCTCCCAGCGAGGTCTGATAGGTTTCGTAGTCGGCGATGGTCGCAAAAAATGCCAATGGATGAACATTGCTCGATACCATATTGCGCAACATCGTCGTCACTTTTTTTGAATAAGACTCAGCTGAGGCGGTGCCCTGGAGTCCTGCGCCTGAATATTGTTTTTCACGTTCAACGATTCGCTTCAATATTGGAATCGAGACACGTGCAAAGTCTGGCATCGAGGCAGTTCGGCGCAGATCCTGTCCAGAGCCCGACGACGGACAGCCTGTCGTTTCAACCTGAGAATCCATCACCGGAGATTTTGGCTTGCAGCCCACAAACATAAAAGAAAACGTCGCGGCCGCGACAGTGAATCTTGCAATCATGAGACTCCCCTAACGAATACACAAAAGGGTTATCGGCGCCTACAGGGAGAGACCTCAGCGAAGCCTTGACGCTATTTTTTTAATTCATTAATTATAGATAGTTACCGTTTAAACCACTTCAGAAAGAGGACACAGTGTCAAGGAGGTCATGACAATGAGCGGCGTGGACAAAACTGAATCAACGACAGACAAAAATGACTCCTGGGAAGTTTATTTTGGCCTGGCGTTGTCGGTGTTCGCAGCGATTCTTGCAATCAATGAACTGGGTGGAAGCAAGTTTGGCGATGATGAAATCCAACTTGGAAACGAAAAGACCAAAGCCTACATGTGGTACCAAAGCAAAAGCATCAAGGAAAGCCTCGCAAAGGGACAAGTGGAATTGCTCGACGTGCTGGGCCAATCAGGTGCCATCGTAGCTGAAAAGGCCGCAGCCATGAGCACGCTCAAGGAGCAAATCAAGCTGGATGTCGCACGCTACAAGAAAGAAAAGGACGAAATTCTTCGGGGCTCGAAAGCAGTTGGTCCAGAAAACCATGTCCAGGACGTCGACGGAAAAATGGGTGTCGTTGTTGGAGCCAAAGAGATCGAAGATCAACAAGCCGGCTTGAGTGCAGCCGGTGACAACTTCGACATTGCAACCTTGTTTTTACAAATCAGCTTGGTTTTGGGCGCGATTGGCCTCATCACGAAAACAAAAAACGTGAGGCTCTACTTCTTTGCCGGATTGGTGACACTCGGCATCGCCGGTTCGGTGTTTTGCCTTCTGGCCTTCAGGTCTGCTTTCGCCGCAACTGGTGGTTGAAGGCAAGCATTGCCAGTCCAACGCCCACACCCAATCCTGCCCACGAGCCTTCCAAAAGTTCAAAGGTCATCGACTCGGCGATTCTGCTGTCGTTAATCTTCAATTCGACTGCATATCGAATGACGTTCCAACCAGCATGAAATCCCCAGGCTCCGAGGATATGTCCCTGATGCAGATAAAATGCCGAACCGGAATATCCGAAGAAAAACAGGCTCAACAGCGGAGTGAACGAGAGCGACACGCCCTCACTCAATCGATAGTTTAAAAAGTGAGCAACTGAAAACAACAGAGCTGATGAAACACACAACAATATCCGGGATGAAACAAAACGCGTCAAAAGATGGTTCATCAAATAGACTCGAAACAACACCTCTTCGACCAGAGATTGCAAAAATACGGTGGCAAAGACCAAAAACAAGGATGGGCCAATCTTGATGCTCAGGTCAGCTGAGGATCTCAACAATCCGATAAAAACTCCAGACGCCAAAAATGCAGAGACCAAAAAAGCCAAAGCAAACCAAAATGCATTCCGCTTCGCATCACCGATTCCCATGACTGAAGACCAACTTCGACCGTTTGCGAGAAATGATGACAGGACAAGAACAATGACCGAGGCAATCGCCGCAGCAAAAGCAGGAATGAAAAAGCCAAATCCAACCGTTGCAAAAGAGAAAAAATACATCAATGATTTTGACCAACGGCTGCCAACCAGTGATGTCATCAGTGCCTCACAAACTCGAAACCACGAGGTGGACATTCTCTCATGAATAGAAAACGTGTTCCACGAATGGTCATACCATTTTTGATGATTCTGCTTTTTCTCGTTCTGCCCTTGTTTCTGCTGATCGCGAGCCCCAAGCTGTTCAGGTCTTATCATTCGGGGGTCGAATCATTTCCGGCACCACGTCGCCTGCTGGTTGTGTTCGCACACACAGACGATGAAGTGACAAATTCCGGCCTCATCCGCCATTGGGCAAACCAGGGAAGCCAAATTCAGATCCTCACCCTCACCGACGGGGCAGCCAATCCAAATTCAGACCTCACTGCATGCCTTCCAAAGGAAAACATCACTCAATGTCGATTGCGAGAACTCAGCGATTCAGCCAAAATTCTTGGCATTGGCAAGATCAACGCACCAAAACTTCCCGATTCGCGCTTGATGGAGCATCTGCCGCAGGCAACGCAAGAGGTTCAATCACTGCTCAACAGCTTTCAACCCGATGCCATTCTCACAATGGAGCCATCGGGCTTGAATGGGCTCGCAGATCATCGCGCCGCATTCCAATCGGTCGCCCTGGCGCTTCAGGGGAGTCGACAAGATCAACCACGCTTGTATCTTTCAACGCTCCCCCCTCCTTTTTCCTGGGTTTTGCGCAGTCGGCTCCCGGAAGAACTCGACTCAAGAATAAAAGTCTTTCCAACCGCTGAAGGTCTCGTCGAAATCAAGGTCGAAGATGCCTTTGCACATCGGAGCCAATCCTCAACCATCAATGGCATCAGTCTTGGCTTGGGACCACGACGATTGTTCTCTTGGATAGATTTTGAAACCTACAGTATTCACCCGGCAAAAGAGATTGACCAACTGCTGTCGGGATCTCGCTAGCGACATCCCGATTGTGCAGTCGACTTTGAAGGTGCACCGGTTCCGGCCTGTTGGGTAGAGCTTGAGCTCTCCTCTGTGTATTCCGGCAGTGGAGTGACGGACGCACCACCGGAGGTGGGATTTCCATCGACCGTTGCAATCACCCCAATCGGAGTGTTTGCAATATGCAACACAGAGCCTGAATCTCCAGGTTGCAGGAAGAAACTGTTCTTGAATGTCGAGCCAACGGTGTGTGGAACAAGAATAGTCGATGGTTTGAAGACAAGATGCGATAAAGGATCGGTCACAGTCGTTGTCGGCAATGCGTTCTGCTGGGTCGCAAGAATTTTTGCAGGCGATGCCAAACCGTAATAGAGAGGCCCCGAATCACCCAAGGTTGGTAAGTTCGCCGAGAGATCAAGGCTGAATCCGGGCCGCAAAAAATTTGTCGAAAGGTATGACTGACCAGCAATTGCCGCATTGTTTGCAACGGTCGACTGACTGAACAAAAGCCATTTCAAATTTCTCTTGGTGCCGGCCGTGTCCATGTCTGCATAGACTTCATCATGCAGCGCCTGCTGGAACGTCTTGGCAGTTCCGGTCAGCCCTGTTGTCCAAGCAGCATATTCTTCCAATGGTTTTTTAAAGAAGTCTCGAAACTGCTGTGCACAAACACCAGTTGCATTGGACGCATCACACAACCGGACTTTTTCTATCAGTGCAGACTGGCTTTCGTAACCGCGCCAGCGCGTCATGTCGGAAATGGCACCGCGCCAACGCTTAACAAAAAAATCAAAGTTGGCTCTCAAACTTTCGGGTACTGCAGCGACCATTGCATATTTTTCATCTTCTTGCTTCTTCATGGCAGCGCTCAACTGATTCAAAAGCGACAAAACGTCAGGCCTTGCCAAGCTTTCCGTCGTGGCAACAGCTTCAACCCGCGCCAGATCGAGAACTGTACTGCAAATGGCCGTCAAACCTGGCACAGCAACTTTGTATGCAGTCGTGTCTGCTTGGCAAATGGGGACACCGCGCTCGATGAGAGGAGCCGAGTTCAAACTGACTGACTCACGCAATGCGGAGGCACGGAAGGTTGCCAGATCTGATGCTGCGGAAGTGTCGCCCGGGTTTAGATACTGTCTGTCAGCAAACAGCTTGAGTCCGTCTTTATACTGGTCCATGACCTGAATGGAGACTCCAAAACGC
The DNA here is from genome assembly GCA_049423385.1 of Silvanigrellaceae bacterium. Taxonomy (GTDB): domain Bacteria; phylum Bdellovibrionota_B; class Oligoflexia; order Silvanigrellales; family Silvanigrellaceae; genus RFOM01. The sequence goes on from JBMSQQ010000026.1 coordinate 10,617, forward strand.
ACGTACTTCTTTGCAACAGGGTCAAACAAGTTGAGTTCAACCGATTGCGAGTTCAAAAAAGTCAGACAATGGTCAGCAGTCCAAAATGCGAGATTGGCTGGATTCGTGTCCTGTCCGGCTGAAACGGGAACGTAATCCATGTGCACGGTGCAACGGTTTCTCTTGGAAGTGTCAGGACTGGAGGATTGTTCCAAAAAATCGATCACGCCTCCCCAGCCAGCAGGCAATACCTGGTCTCGGACGTCATTGTAGATTTCCCCGCCAGACACAGGAACCGCTTTTACCGACGAACACGTTGAGCGCACTGTCGACTGCGCTCCACACCCCATCAAAACTGCAATAAAAAGACTGCCGACAAAACCTCTCATTGAGGAAATATCGGCATTTTGTATCATTTGATGAAGACTTTTTAAGGGTCAATAAGAAACAATATTTTCAGACACTTGCCTTATGAATGTCGCGCACGGCACGACCCGAGGGATCCGCACTTTGCGAGAATGCCTTGTCCCATTTGATCGCCGTGGGAGTGCTGCAAGCGACACTCGGACCATCTGGAATCAGCCTGACTGCTGATGGATTTCCGAAATGCGATTCGAAAATGCTCCGGTACCAATAGCCTTCTTTCGTTTGTGGAGTCTTTTCAGGAAATTTGTGGTGCGCATTTTTGAGCATAACATCGCTCACCTCCGCATCTGCGAATGCTTTCAGAGAGTCAATCCAGCTGTAACCAACGCCATCGGAAAACTGTTCCTTTTGACGCCAAAGAATCTCATCCGGGATGAGACCCTTGAATGCATCACGGAGTATGAATTTTTCGATTTTTCCACCACCACACATTTTGTCTTGCGGGTTGATGCTCATCGCCACGTCCAGAAATTCCTTGTCAAGAAATGGAACACGAGCTTCAATTCCCCAAGCAGCCATCGCCTTGTTCGCGCGAAGACAATCATATTTATGGAGCATGGATAATTTTCTCAAGAGTTCTTCATGAAACTCCTGAGCATTGGGCGCCTTGTGAAAATACAGGTATCCACCAAACACTTCATCTGCACCCTCGCCCGATAGAATCATTTTGATTCCCATCGCGCGAATTTTTCGGGCCATCAGATACATTGGAGTTGCAGCACGGATCGTGGTGATATCGAACGTCTCAAGGTGATAAATGACATCCGGGATCGCATCGATACCTTCTTGAACCGTGAAGTTGATTTCATGATGCGTGGAGCCAATGTGCGCAGCAACCTTCTTCGCCATCTTGAGATCCGGAGAATCCTTGAGACCAACAGAGAAGGAATGGAGTTGCGGCCACCATGCAGGCTCGCGACCTTCGCTTTCCACACGCCGTGGACTCATCTTTGCAGCAAGTGCAGAAACAAGTGACGAGTCAACCCCGCCAGAAATCAATACACCGTAGGGAACATCACACATCAACTGGCGTCGCACTGCAGACTCCAAGGCATTTGCCAATCCCGATTCGCCCACAGGGACTGCTGGAAGTTTGTCGGTTCTGTCCCAGCCAGGCTTGTAATACCTCACAAACTTTTTCTCTGTGCCAAGGTAATAATGTCCAGGTGGGAACTCCTCGACAACCTTGCACACATCGACAATCGCTTTCAGTTCCGACGAAACATAAAGCGTACCGTTTTGATCCCAGCCCATATAAAGAGGAACGATGCCAATATGATCTCGTGCAATCAGATAGGTGTTTCGCGCCTTGTCATACAGGACGAATGCAAAAATGCCGTTTATTTTCTCCAAAAATCCGGCACCGAATTCTTCATACAGATAAAGGAGAACTTCACAGTCCGATTGCGTTTGAAATTGGTGCTCTTTCTTGAGCTCATTATTGCGCAGTTCGATATGGTTGTAGATTTCTCCATTGACCGCCAACACGGAGCCCGTCGCCTGATCCACCAAGGGTTGCGCACCACTCATCACGTCGACAATGGCAAGTCGCTCGTGGCACAAGATGGCATTCCTGTCGGAGTAGACACCGCTCCAGTCTGGTCCGCGATGTCTCAACTTCTTGACCTTTGCCAGTGCTTCCTTGCGCAGTTGTTGTGGATCACCTGAAATTTCCAAAACGGCCAATATTCCGCACATAAGCCCATTCTCCAGATTTGGAACACGATGTTACCCGAAAACGTTACAGATCACTCCGGGTTCATGACCACTGGCAGGGATATGACATTTGCAAAATTTTTATACCCGTGTTTCGATCTGTTGTCTTAATAATCTAATATTATTGATTTTTTTAGAAATTTAATTTTGCTCAATTTTTCTCCGATAAGGCTTTTGAATCGAGTTTCAATCCGGAGGCCTGCGCCCGCAATGAAGGATGAACACAAGGCAGCACTCAAAGAAGTGTGCCAGCACATCAAACCAAGCTTGTATCTGGAGTATTCGTCTTTTCTTGAAGATGTGTACCAGTGGATCAAGACGCGCATCAAACACTATTCTTACATCACTTTCGCCGACGATCTCGGCTACTCGAAAACAAATGTGATTCACCTCATCATTCGTGGCAAGCGGCGCCTCAGCCCAAAGGGAGTCGATCGCATCACCGATGCGCTCAACATTCGAGGACCCGAGCGCTTGTATCTTGAAACACTCGTCCGCTATCAAAACGCCCGATTGTCATCAGACAGGGAGTCCCTGTTCAGCAGACTCATGGAGCTGAAGGCAAAAAATCTCGCTTCGCCTTTGGAACAGAATCAGCTCGAATATTATAGTGAATGGTTTCATCCGGTCATCCGTGAGCTCGTTGGAATGCCGGGCTTCAATCCGGATCCACATTGGATCGTGAAACACATCGAGCCTCGCGTTCTGCCTGAACAGGCCAGAAAGAGTTTAGCGCTTCTTCAGGAATTGAACCTGATAAAAAAATCCGATGAAAATGACTCCTTCGAACTCACCTCACAACACATCAGCACCGGTGATGAAATCGCCAGCCACGCTGTTGTGCGCTTTCATCAACGCACAATAGAAATCGGACGAGAATCGGTGACAAATTTCGATCACAACGAGCGGAATGTCAGTTCAGTCACAATGGCATGCTCGCAAGAGATGTTCGACAAGATTGCCGACGAAATTTCCCAATTCCGAAAGCGGATCCTTGAATTGGCTGATCAAGATGCTTCACCAGACCGGGTTTATCAGTTGAATATTCAATTTTTTCCATTCACCCGAAAGATCAAAGGTCAGTCAAAATGAATGACAAAATCAAATCAAACCAAAAAGGCGCACGTCGGCTCACAAGTTCAATTTTGACGTGTATTTTTTTATTGTCCCTGTTGGCCAGCACTTCGTCGTGCGGAACCGAAACCGGAAATCCCGTCATTAAACGCCCAACAACTCCCCGAAACATTGCCCAGGATTCAGTTGAGGCAGACCTTTTTGAAGCTTCCGAAACCTTGGCGGATTTCAACTCCAATTCCGCTGCCCTCCAGTTGTTTCTGGGTTCGACAAGCGAAGCGACGATAGTGGATGTCAACGAATGCTCCGGTGACAGCAACCGTGCCACAACAACAATGGAACGCACCAGGGAGAAAACCAAAACTCTGGGTAAAAAAGGCGGAACAATTTCCCTGCTGTTGGAGCGCAAGCTGACAACAGACTGGATTTCACCCAATGGAGGCCTGGAGTGCGTCGGAAATACTCTGAAGAAAACTTTGCGTCTGATGAAGGGGGCCAGCGAAACCCGGACTGGTACGGTGATGCGAGGCCTGACTCGAAATTTACAGGGTTCCACTCTCGCGTCAAAAGAGTACTCGAGCGCTAAATTCAACTCTTCGGGAGAATGGAAAACAAGCTACGACAATCTCGAGGTTCTACCCGAAACCTTGGTGACCACGAGATCATCATCCTGGAATCTTAAAAAATCACTGACGACCGCGACCTCAGAAGGCGAAGCATACACAGAGTCTTCCAGTCAAACGAGCCCGACAGCGCCGCTCATCATCAAGGTGGAACGTGCGCGGGGAACAGGGATTCTGGTTCAACGCACGATCGAATCGGGAACAATCAAAACGACTCGTTCGGACGGCACGATTGTGGAGATTAGCTTCGAGTCTGCTGTTTTTACACAGACCGACACCTGTTATCCGTCAAAAGGAAAGATGCGGGGTCAAGTGACACCCGCATCATCGAATGGTTCAGATATTGAAACTTTTGAGGTCGATTTCTCAGCGGGTTACACCGACGCACCAGAGATTCAGTTCCAAGACGGAACCACTGTAGCCCTGAGCGGAGCGTGTTTGGACTGAGAGCAATGACTCAAGTCATCTGAAACAAGACTCAATAGTCTTGTTCTTAGCGACGAGGACCTGCGCCGAAGCCACGAGGACCGCGGTCACCAAATTCACGGCGAGGACGCTCGCCTCTCTCTGGCTGAGGACGAGCCTCATTGACCGTCATCGAACGTCCGCCCCATTGAGCGCCGTTCCACTTTGAAATGGCTTCTTGAGCTTGGTCGTCAGTGCCCATTTCAACGAAAGCAAATCCCTTGCTACGGCCTGTTTCACGATCGGTTACAATGCGAACCGACTCCACTTGACCACATTCCGAAAACGCCTGTGCCAGCGCATCTTCAGTAGCAGTATAAGGGATATTACCAACGTACAACTTCTTACCCATGACTTCTCCTTAAAACACCTCAGCCACTTGGAAGAAGACCACACAGTAAGAAAGCTTCACCCCAAGAGCGCCGGAAACCTAGCATGGCTCTCGCGATCCTCCAACAACTTTGTGAGATTTTTTTCACCAGGCGGGGAGGCCTTGCTCAAGCAGGCGCAGGCTGTCGGAATTTCCGTATGTTACCCTCGGATTATACTCGGAAGCCGCACTGCCATCATGCCGACCCTCAATCAGTACAAGCAAGCCCGCTTCCGAGAATTGACCCTCAATCTCAAGTCCAAGCTGAATCAAGATGCGGGCAAGCAGGTCGGAGCCGATCTTGTTTGCGCCAAAGCCTTTTGAATAAAAAGATTCTAAAAACCGCACCTTTGCCTCGGTAGAACGAATGGTTTGGGCATCCCTCAACCGCGGAATAAATTCTTGCGCCAGATAATGGCAGTAGAAACTGCCCCATTGGGTCGCAATGATTCCGCATCTTTCCTCATTTGCTGTTCCAACTACAGACGAGGGCATTCCCGCAGGGATGACCAGGAACGGCAATCCAAAGGTGTTGTCAAAAGTGGATGCGACCTGACTCACTGCTTTCCAAACCAGCGACTCGTTTGCGAGCGACGGGTCGAAAATCTTGTCCAACACGGTCGATGGTATTCCAACCACAATTCGGCCACGGAACCGGCCACCCACTTCACCAAAGTAAAGCTTTTCCAAATTCAGTGACTGCGCCACAGGTCCCAGAATATTTTGGCCTGTCAGTAAAAACTCTGCAAGATGAGACCTTCCGTACGTCCTTGAATCAATTTCCTGTGCATACCAATACAGAGATTCAGCCCCCGCCGTGTATCCCAGGTCACTCATGAAGCCACTGCCACGTTCGCGGGTTTCAGAAGCCATTCCAAAAAGAGTCGCTTGACGAAACCCCCAACGATTCAAAAATCCTTCTCTCGTACCGCTCTCGGTGCCCGACTGGAAACGATAATTTTCACGACTCCAGTTTTCCGACAGAGCAAACGACATCCTGGGACCAAACTTGATCTGGAATTGACTTTCTGAAACCTCAACCTTTGAACTTCCGTTCAACAACCTGATCACAGGAGCACCGGTCTCATTCAAAAACGCCCTCGACACTCGCTCTGCCACAACAAAATTGTGAAGCGACCTCGAGAGTTTCAAAACTCCCGAGGGATCTGGTCTTGCACTCAACAGCACAGCTCCGCCGGACACAGCCTGCAAGAATGCTTCTCGTCCTGTTTCATTCCTCAGGTCGAATGAGTAATCTCCATAAAATTGTTGTTTGTTCTTGCGAATTTCTGTCCAGCTCACACCTGCGTCGAAGCGGATTTCCTGGTCGCTGTAGACCTTCAACTTTTCGCCGATCTTCCGGACCTTTAAATTGAGCTGTCCAGGAGATCTCTTCAGCATTGACTCGACGCGTGCAATTGTCTGATTCTGGATAGCCTCGGCGCTGATTTGTATCGAGGCCGACAAATCAACCAGACCGTCCTGCTTCTTTCTAACCTCGTCTTCAAACTTCTTCGATTCGGCAAGCGAATTGCGTGACGAATCTTTGAGAATAGAACCACCCGTAAATTTTCTCAGAACATCGGGAAGTCTCAACCGTTGCTGTCCAATGGCAGTCAAATTCAAGGTCTTCTTGATTTCTGAAATCTGCTGCAGCTTTGACAAGGGAACAACGGTGACCTTTGCTGCGAGCGATGCCACCGCACCAGCCTCAGTCGACATCGAACGTTCGTTTTGTTGAAAGATCCTCACCCGAATTCGTTCGTCGTCTGCTTTGAAAATGTGGAGCTCGAATCGTCCGTCGACAACAAGGTTTGCGCGCAGGCCAGTTTGTGTCTCGCCGATCAGGCTGGCTCCAAGCATGCTGTCCAGAACTCGCCCCATCGACCACGAATGGCGCAAAAAGCTACCGTCAACAGAGGTCATCACCTGCCCATCGACTGGAACAACAAAAAGATCTCCGGCTCGCATCCGCAGGGCATTGTCCAGATTCACCGGAATATCGACCAGCTGGACCCGTGGCGTTCTCTGCGCTTCAGCTTCTCCAGAAAAAACCCTGAATACTTTGACTTTTGCTTTTGAAGAAAGGGAAACCTGCAATGCAAAATTGCGATCTTCAAGTCGGATTGTCGATTTTGGAATAGACTTGTGGATCTTGAGCGTTTCAAGGCGCATCGATTTTTCAGGGAAGTTGATGGACCTTCTTTGAAAACCGGACATCGCCACAATGGACGAATATTCGCTTTGCGAAGAATTGAATCCATCGCTGAAAACCTCTGTCGAGACGCTCCCTTCCGAAAGAAGTCGGGAAAGCTCGAAGACATCACCCACGGGTTCGGCAATTGCACTCCTCACATATTCACGCGCCTCGCGGTCAACATTGGCGAGAGCTGTCGCCACATCCGAAGATTGGCCATTCTTCTTGCATGCCGAAAGCAGAACGCCTGGAAAGACCGAAAAAACAACCATCAAAAAGATTTTTTTCATCAATTGAGCATTGGCTTGATTGACACGCGATGAGGTTTCTAGAGTTTCCATCACACCAACCCAATTGTAGAGGTTAGAATGCGGACACGATGCCACCAAAAATATAAACCGTCAGGGGGCTCAAATTGACAACATCGGTTTCCTCGGAAAATTTGAAGCTTCCTTTGACACTCGAAATTTGCGCTCCACCGACCAAGGTGAATGCAGAGCCGAGGTTGAGCCCGGCTGCAAATTCACCACCAAATCGTTTGTAGTTGAGTGCCGTTTGCAAGCTGATATCCGTGGACACAATCGACAAATTTCCGGACAGCGGGATCCCGATGATGCCGCCAAGCTTGCAGTACAATCGGGCAGAGATGCATTTTGTTATTGATAAAGCCGGATGAATGACAAGTTCGGTGAATTTTGCGGTGACGATGTAATCATCGTTGTTTCCAATCAACGTTTTTCCGGTCGTTGTTGAACTGAGCGCGGCAACGCCCGCTTCAATGCCAAGCGACGAGCCTGCCATGTATCTGAAAAGAGCTCCGCCAGAATAACCGATTCCGCTAAGACCATTGATGGGCTGAGGTGCTGTTTCATTTTCATTTGCAGGCTGCGGCGCGAAGGGTTGCTTGAATGTGTAAAGCCCTGCATTCAATATCACCCCGAGGTAAAACTTCTTCCCGCTTCCTGATTTTCCGAGTGCATAGATTGTTCCGGAAACCTTTGGACATTTTCCACCCTTGGAATTGATTGTCACCGTCGCATTTCGCTTGCTCTTTTTCGTCACAAGGAGGGTCAACGACCTTCCACTCGTGGTTTCTGCCTGGAACGACTCTCCGTTGCGCAGACCATCTGAAGGCATAATCAACAGGGTGCACTTTTTCTGTTTCAGGACCTCAAAATCGGCGGCTTTTGCATTCTGGGAGACGAAAAAGAACACAAGGGCCAAAAAAAGGCTTGTAAATGCTGAACATCGCCGCCCTGACCAACCGAAACAACGCAGCAATTTGTGTAATTTTTCTACAGACAACCCCAGCACCCTCAAAGCAAACAAAGCTGAATGGTTATCGGATGAGTCCTATTTCACTTGAGCGATTGCGCCAGAAATGGGGCTTAAAAAACATTTAAGAAAGATCAGGTACTTATCAATCAAGAACCAGTCTTGAGAACAGCAGACTCAGGTGAGCCGGCTGTCGTGCGTCGCCTGTCGTCAATAAGCTCTGCCAAAGCTCGCTTTGCCATCGCGATATGTCCACGCCGGACGTAATCGGCAACTGAAGCTCCACCAGCCTGATTCAGGGGCGTAAAAACAAGCTCCAATGCTTCCGAATAGTTGACGCCCACGTGTCGCATTGCCATCGATACTGCCTCTTCGAAATGGCGATGAAACGCAACCTCGTCCAACCTTGAATGCTTGTAGGCCATAGTTTAGCCCCTGATAAAATTGATTGCACGTTTAGAACCGTCCGAAAAACAGGTTCGGCGTGCTTTTGTCGCGGTTGAACTTTTTGTCTTTAAATCAAATATTACGGCTTTTTATCCATAACAAGGAAACTAAAAAACGAATACACCAGCCACAGCGTGACTCCCACGCCCAGATGAAGCAGTTGCATCCAAATGGGCGCCATGAGCTGCACATTCACGAAACCGAGTCCAACCTGCAGCAGAACCAGCAGGGAAAGGCCCCATCCCAAAAACGCACCCCATTTTTCCCGATAAACGTCCCAATGTCTGGTCTGAACGTAAAGCACAACAATTGTTGTGAAAATAGCCACGACAGGATGTAGCAACCTCAAACGCAGCAAAAAAGGCACTTCACCGTCCAGATAAGCCTGCAATGGAAAAGAACCAACTCCGGAATAGAGCGTGTCACCCAACGCGGCAATGGCTCCCGTCATTCCACTCAAAACGAGCAGCACACCGGAAAGCGCAATTCCCGGAACTTTAAAAACATTCTTCATCAGCGCAACCCGCACCTTTTGACCTTGCTCGGCTCGCCAAATACAAAGGCAAAGTGAAGTCATCAAAGCAAATGTATTCACAAGGTGCGCAGACATTGAAAACATCCGCTTCATGGACGCATTGTGGGCAACGAGTTCAAACAACACCAATCCCGCACCAATCAATGCCTCAAGGACGATAAAGACGACGGACCAAGTGGCTGCCCTGCGCAAAGGATGTTCCTTCGAAACGGCATTTCGCGACAAAACCCAAAGCACAACAACCAGAATCAACGAGAAACCACTTGTGACGCGATGCGTCAGCTCGATGATTGTTTCAAGTCGCGGCTCTCGCGGGACAACCACACCGTTGCACAATGGCCTATGGTCTCCACAACCAGCTCCTGAACCGGTCGCACGCACAAATGCTCCCCACAAAATGACAAGAAGCATGTAGAAAAGCGTGAACCAGCCAAATCGCCGCACAACTTCGATACGCATCAACAACCCCGATTCCACCCCGAAAATTCAGGTGCCGCAGCCTTATCAGCCTCGCTGAGTTGCTTGCAAGCCGAAGTGGTGCCGCCCCCTGAAGATTGTCCATAGCGCTCGAGTGACATTTTCCTACCGACCCGGTGGTTGTCGGGAAACCCATTGGTCTGATAATTTCAAGACAAGCAAAAAAAAAGACTACGATTGGATGAATTCTCGAGGGCGTGATGACTGCAGGGTTGATAAAAAAGCTTTCAACAGCTCTGTCGTTCTCGTTGATCCTTTTCTGGACAATCTCCGCCTGCCGACGGGTTGACACCTCGGTCTCGAGCGGGCTGGCGACCAAGCCCAAAGAAATGTTTGAGGAAAAGGACGCTAAAATCAGATGCCTCGACCGGGCCAAGCAGCTCCGATTGTCGGATGATCAGCGCTCGAAACTCTGCTCGCTGGCCACTTCAAGCTTTCCGGTGGACTGCTTCAAGCGCAAAACCGAAAAAGAAGGTGTAGCAACCGATACGGCCATCTTCCAGTGCAGAACCCCGAACCTGCCCCATTGAATTCAGCAAGGCTCTGTGTCCACCCATAAATCAACTCGCTGCTCAGCACCGGTCAGATCAATTTGTGATGAGTCTTCTCCTTCATCCGCAAGGATTTGCAGCAACCAGGATGCCTTGACGGTGACTTGCTGGTCATGTGGCTGGCATTGCGCCAATGCCCCCAGGTCAAATGACCTGTAGAGCAAAACACGACCCGAAAATATCGAACCCGAAGGCAATCGACCATTCGATTTGAAATTTTCGCCCAGGATTTCGACAGATCCCAAAAGCGAAATCTCGGACCTCTGAACTTTTTCAGCAAAAGCAATCACCCTGTGCGAAAGAGTCTTCAGTTTTTGATAGGGTGGCAGACGAAAGACCACGCTCGCCTCGCAAGACTCCACAACTCGAACAGGCAAGATGCTTCCTGAATTCGACCTTGCAGCAAAGTCGTCAAAAATGAATGTCAATTTGGTTTCATCCACCCGCGTCTCACGAACAAGACAATTCCCTCCCGTGACCTGAACAGTCGACGAACTCCACTCACCCTTGGCAACCGAATCGAACCCAGCGAACATCAAAAATGCAACAATCAGGAACACGTTTTGAATTCCAACTTTCATCATCCCCTCCTTCCGGATCTTTTTCTGAGCAAAATCTTCCCAACTCATGCAAAAGATTTTTTTGAAAAAAAAGCGAAGGATCATACTTTTAAGTTCGATTCTTGGCAGCCAATTCGGGAGGATTTCCGCCATGACAATTCTCCGAGGAAAAAGAATTCTTTGTGCAACCGACCTTTCTCACCCCACGCTTCAGACCGAACGCAAGGCCTTGTCGCTTGCCCGGGCATTCGACGCGAAAGTGACATTTCTTCATGTCCTGGAAGACGCACCACTTTTTCTCGGGCCCATGCCATTTGAGGAAGGACAAAAGTGGGAGCAACTTGAAACGAGGTACCGCGGAGAATTGCTTGCACAAACACTTCAAAGAGCTGAAAACACTCTGTCAACTCTTCGGGACGAGCACGAGCAATTCCAGATTCAAGTCAAACTGGGCAATGCCGAGAACGAGATCATCAATCTGCTTGAACAAGACCAAGGTCATTTCGGTGGGGTTATTATAGGACGACATCATCATTCAAAATTGTATTCCACAATCTTTGGCACTGTTGCACAACGGATTCTCGAACAAAGCCCTGTGCCGGTTGTTGTCTTGCCCATGAATGAGGATTCGCAGCCATTCGAATTGAAGAATATTGGACTTGCAACGACAATGCGTCCCGACTCACATACAAGTGAAACAATCCTGCGCGAGTTGTTGGAAGCTGATCCGGGTAAAAAGCGCAGCGCTCACCTGGCCTTTTGTTTTGAGCGGGTGTCTCCAGGATACAGCGGATTCGAGACGACCGATGCCTACACAACATATCGGGAACTTGAAATGATATACGACCTTGCGGAATCAAGATTGCAAAGGGCAATCGAAGAGCGGGCTCGAATTCTTCAAGAAGATGGCTTCAATGCCACAGGTCACTTGCTGATTGGCAAAACAGAAGACGAACTCAAACAATTTATCATTGACAACAAATTGGATATCCTCATCTTTGGAAGACATGCGAAGGAGGGCTCACACAGGTTCAAAACAGGCCGGGTCGTCAGCCGATTTGTGCGCAACACGCCTTGCATTGCCATTGTAGGTTAAATTCCAATCAAACAGGACAACTATTGAACATGGTCGACAGTCGAATTGAAACAAAGATCCGTTCACTGGAAGAAGCCTTTGCCTTGTTGCCGCGTTCGGGAAATGTTGTCGTCGCAATGGCAGCTGCAGAGCCTGGGCTTTTTTTTAAGAATCTCCATTCACACGCCGCAAAGCACTCCGAGCTTCGAATCCATTGTGCCAATCCCACGCAACCTTATCCGTGTTTTTCCGACATCGGCTTGAACGACCATTTCCATTTCAATGTGATGTTCCTGACCGCTGCGGTCCGCAATCTGCAAGGACACAATCTTCTTCACTACGTGCCTCAGCATTTGTCACGATGGTCGCAAAACCTGAGCCGTCGTCATGAAGTGGATGTCTTCTGGGGAACCTGCAGCCCACCCACTCCAAATGGTTTCGTCAGCTTGGGAGTGAATATCTGCTATGAAAGCGAATTGCTCCGAAAGGCCCGAAAGGTCGTTCTTGAGATCAACCCCAATATGCCCGTTGTCTATGGCGACACTTTTGTCCCGGTTGAACAGGTTGACGTTTTTCTGCACAACACCAGACCTCTGCCGGTTTTGATTTCGGAGGAGCCCACCTCAGAGGATAGACAAATCGCCCAACACATTTCCGAGCTGGTGCCGGATGGAGCGACTCTGCAACTCGGAATTGGAGGCATTCCAAACGCCATCGGAGAGTATCTCACTCATAAAAAGGATTTGGGTGTTCACACGGAACTTCTCACCGAATCGATGCGAACCTTGTATGAGCACGGCGTCATCACCGGCGCAAGAAAAACACTTTGGCCGCGAAAAATGGTCGCCACATTCGTTTACGGCTCGGAATCTCTATACAAAATTGTGGGCGAAAATCCGACCGTCGAAAATCACCCTGCTTCGATAATCAACGATCCCAACCGCATCTGCCGCAACCACAAGATTAGCTCAATCAACACCGCGGTGGAGGTGGACATCACCGGACAGGTCTGCTCGGAATCCATTGGTCACAAGGAACTGAGCGGAGTGGGCGGTGCAACAGATACACATTTGGGAGCGCAGCGTTCCGAGGGGGGCAAGGGAATCATCGCCCTGCGCTCCACCACAGCCGATGGAAAAACTTCGAAAATCACTTTCGAACTCAAGCCTGGCGCCAAGGTCTCCATCAGCCGCAACGACATCGACACCGTTGTCACCGAATACGGAATTGCCGAACTTGTCGGATTGTCGGTGGGGGAACGCGCAAGGGCTCTCATCCGGATTGCCCACCCGAGCATGCGGGAAGAGCTGATGTTCAACGCCCAGCGTGCAGGATATATTTGAAAAATCGAGCTTGACCCTGTCTCTATCGATCCGTAGATTGCCGCAATCCAAGGAGGTTTGCATGAACGGACGATTTGCGATTGTATTTGCGGCAACCTGCATGCTTCTTTTGGCCTGCGGCAAAATCCCCGAGGCCGAAACCCGCCTTCTCTCCCGCCTTGAAACGGCGGATTTCATCGTGGAAACGTTTGAGATTTCCCAGCAAAATCTTCAGCCTTCCGGAGAGGAACTGGAGTCAATCAAAGCATCAATCTCCGCACAGCAGGAATCCCTGAATACCCAACCGAAGGTCGAAAACGGGGGCATAATTGAGCGCTCTGTCCTTGAGGACGGGATTGGCGATCGCATCGACACCGTGACCAGAATCGTCAATGCCTTTGCCGATATCATGAAAAAAGTGGTCGCCCCCGACACACCGCTCATGAAAGGCAATGTCATTGCCGAGGCTCGCCCCGAAGGCCTGCAACCCATCGACCTGCAGAACAGCAAATACGCTGGAAAGACGTTCAAGAAGCGATTCAAAAGTCTCATGGGCTTCACACTTGTCGAGACCGAATACAAAATCACCTATGCCTATGCAGCCGACAACAATGGCAAAGGACAGTACATTCCGTACGTTCTTTTCACTCCGATGAAAATTGTGCTCGACCCTCTTTGGCATTTGGAAGCCGACTCCCTCTCGCTCGCTCCCAGAAATTCCGGTACACTCGAGAATCCCATCGCCGCACTCGAATTCAATCTTGCATTCAAGGCGAAAGGTCTGACAGGCACTGTGATGGCTGCAGACACGTTTTCCTTGAACGCCCAGACAGGTGAGCTCGTGTTCGACGGGAGGGATTTTCAGCCGTAGTTCTTTTTCAATTCTCAGCAAGGAGCGCAGAGAATGAATTTTCCAACGGATGGTCTTCGCGCCGCGCACAACTTGAGCGCGGGCATTGTTCCTCGTACCACGTCCTCTGATATTGTTGAGATGAGTTGGTTCGCCCCAATTTGTTCGGATGATTTTGAATATCTGGGTGTTCCGGAGTCCCGCCTCAAAAGTTCATGGTCACACGTCTCAAAAATTGCAATCGAAGCTGAAAAACAAGGGTTCGACAACATGTTGTGCCCCAGCAGCTATCAGGTTGGGCAAGACACGCTCACCTTTGCTTCTGCATTGGCTCCGCAACTCAAGAAAATGAGTCTCCTGGCAGCCATCCGTTGCGGAGAAGTGCACCCTGCTATGCTCGCGCGAACTCTTGCAACCCTCGACCATCTTCTCGAAGGGCGACTGACGGTCAACATCATTTCGTCTGACCTTCCCGGCGAAACGATGGACTCGAAAGCACGCTATGCCCGCTCGCGCGAAGTTTGCCAGATTCTGCGCCAGTGCTGGACGCAAGAAGAAATCAACTTTGAAGGCGAATTTTATAAACTGAGATTGCCCACCGCGCCCGTCAAGCCTTACCAGCAAAACGGCGGCCCCTTGCTTTATTTTGGTGGGCTTTCACCCGACGCACTGGATCTTTGTGCACGCGAATGTGACGTGTTCTTGATGTGGCCCGAGACTGAAGATCGCCTGCGTGCGCACATGCAGGAAATGACCCGTCGCTCTGAAGCTTATGGCCGGCGTGTGGACTTTGGATTGCGGGTTCACATGATTGTCCGCGAAACAGAACAAGAAGCAGCTGCTGCAGCCCGAAAACTCGTTTCAAAACTTGATGACGGCAAGGGTTCCGAGATTCGCAACCGGGCTCTTGATGCCAAGTCATTTGGTGTCGCAATGCAAGCCGAAATGCGTTCGATGGCGGATGAAGACGGCTATGCCGAAGAACTTTTGTGGACGGGTGTGGGCCGAGCACGCTCGGGCTGTGGCTGCGCACTGGTGGGAACACCAGACCAGATCGTTGCCAAATTGAACCGCTACATCGACATGGGTATTCGCTCGTTCGTTCTCTCGGGTTACCCTCACCTTGATGAATGCGGGCTCGTTGGCCGGTACGTTCTTCCACACTTTCGCAGGGGCAAACTGGCCGAAATCCAGGGCCGCATTCCCGCAACTCTTCCCAACACACCCCTTGGAGCAGGAATCCGTCAATGAAAAACAACTTTGAAATGTCTCCCTTGGTTTTTGGCGCCTGGCGTTTGGCAGATGTTCCTGCGGAAGCAAATCCCGATTCCGTGGCACGCAAGATCACCATGGCACTCGAGCACGGCATCACGACGTTCGACCACGCCGACATTTATGGAAACTATGAATGCGAAGACCTGTTTGGCCGCGCTGTCGCCAAACACGGAATTCCGCGCGAGAAGATGAAACTCATCACCAAGTGTGGAATCAAGCTGGTTTCAACCAACCGCCCGCAACATGGCATTAAGACATACGACACAAGCGCAAAGCACATTGTGACCTCGGTTGAAACTTCTCTCAAGAATTTGCGCACCGACAGCATCGACCTGCTGCTGATCCACAGGCCGGACCCACTGATGAACCCCGCAGAAGTGAATGAAACCTTCAACACACTGCACAAACAGGGCAAGGTGAAGGCATTTGGTGTTTCGAATTTCACCACGACGCAGGTGCGCATGCTGCAGTCGCAGTTGACGCTTCCGCTGGTCAGCAACCAGATTGAATTCTCGGTTCTGAACAACACAGCCATGTTCAACGGGCAGCTGGATCAGTGCATTGAAATGAACATGGTTCCCATGGCGTGGTCTCCACTTGCAGGTGGACGCCTGTTCACCCAAACTGATGAACGCAGCATGCGCTTGCGCGAATGTCTGTCGACACTGGCAAAAAAGTACAATGTGACAAGCCCGGAAACGATCGCTTATGCATGGCTGATGAGACATCCTTCGCGTGTTGTTCCGGTTTTGGGTACCGGCAAGGAAGAGCGTCTGAAAGCCGCTGTCGGTGCGCTCAAGGTGCAACTTGAACATGAAGACTGGTTCCACATTCTCAAGGCATCGGTTGGCCATGACGTGCCGTAATTTGCGCGCGTCTTGTGGCTTCTTGCTGGCAGCGCTTTCTGGCTTGGTTGCATGCACCTGGAAACCCTTCGGCAGTGCAGGAAACGGAAAGCCGGTTGTGAAAGTGCTCACATTCCGTGACAGACAATCGGCAGCGTTGAGGGATGCACTGCCGGAGTTCGAGGCACAGCACGACGTGCGCGTGCAATTCGATGACATTCCAGCCTCGACGGTCGCAACCAAAATGATGACCGACCTTGCTGCCGGCGGAACATACGATGTTTATGCGGTCGACGAACCGTTTATTCCACAGTTTCACGAGGCACTCCTACCCGTGGAACAATGGCCGGTTCAGATGCCACAGGGCGAACTTTCAAAATTTGAAGACCGGGCCATGGAAGCGGCACGCGTGAATGGCACGACGATTGGATTGCCGGTGAATGGCAATGTTTATCAGTACGTGTACCGCAAAGACCTGTTTGAATCGCCAGACGAGAAGGCTGCATTTCGGCAGCGCTTCGGCAGAGAGCTTCGCCCTGCCGCCAACATGAATGAGCTCATTCAAGTCGCGCAGTTTTTCCACCGCCCACCCAAGCTGTATGGCTTTGCACCATTCACAAAAATGTCGGAAGGAACCACTGTCGAATTGCTTTGGCTTCTTGCGGCCAACGGCGCTGCACTGGGGCAGGCGAATACCACTTTCGACAATCCGACCATCGAAAACGCGCTGCGCAATTATTCCGAGCTGCTGAAGACAGCGCCGAAGTCCGCACGCGCTTGGCATCACACCGAAAGAATGTCGGCCTATGCCAAAGGCAAGGTTGCCCAGATGATGACCTGGAACAGCTTCTTTTTCGATTTGGAAGATGAACACAAATCATTGGTCGTCGGCAAAACGGGATACGCGGAATCACCCGGAACACATTCCACCAGCCTTGCAGGCAGCTGGATTGCGGGTGTTAGAAAAAGCTCATCCAACGCAGCCGCGGCCAGCGCGTTTGTCCGCTGGTGGACATCGTTTGAAGTCAACTCCAACCTCGTACACAAGGGCTTGAGCAGTGCGCGCAGTGATGTGCTCACAAACGGACCTCTGGCTGATAAATTCCCTTGGCTGACCACGACTCATCTCAATTTTCAACGGGCGTTTTTGCGACCGCGCCACAAGAATTATCGCGCAACATCCGACGAAGTCAGCAAAGCCTTCACCCGATGGATTGCAGGTCAGACAACTGACACCGAAGCTGCAGCAGCGTTGCGGATTGCCTTGGCGCGCATGGATGAATTGGCACCAGGCCGCATGGCCGGCAAGGAGCCGCGCTGATGATGAGCACCAAACTCCAACGTTCGCTGGTCGTTTTTCTATTTCCAGGCTGTGCGCTGCTCACGCTGCTGATCGGCTGGCCCATTCTTCAGAGTGCTTTCAGTTCACTCACCCTGTTGCCGTCGGGACCTGCAGGCAAACAATTGTTTGCCGGTGCAACCCACTACAAAAATCTTCTCAGCCAAAATTCATTCTGGAATTCGATCTGGTTGGCAGTTCTTTTCACGGTTGTTACAACTGCTCTCGAACTCTGCATCGGATTGGTTGTGTCATTGTTTCTTTATTTCCAAAAGACCTTGCCACGCCTCGTCGAAATACTTCTCATTTTGCCGATGTTCATTCTGCCGGTCGTGTCTGGGCTCACCTTCCGTTACATTTATGATCCCAACGATGGCCCCTTGTCGTTTGTCTTTGATGCTTTGGGTATTGAACCTGCTGCGCCATTGGCGGATCCTTTCTGGGCGTTTTGGTCGATTGTTCTTCAGGACATCTGGCGGATGTGGCCTTTCCTGTTTTTGATTGTCTATGCTGGCCTCAAAGCCTTGCCGCGCTCTGCACAGGAAGCGGCGCGCATGGACGGCGCAAGCACATGGCAGATCATCAAATTCATACTTTTGCCTGCATTGCGTCCCACACTCGGTATTGCCGTGGGGCTCAAGATCATGGAGTCGCTCAAGGTTTTCACTGAGGTTTACGTCATGACGGGCGGCGGCCCGGGCGACTCGACGTCGTTGTTGTCGCTTTACGTCGTCAAGCAGGCTTTCCACTTTTTCCAGACGGGGCCAGCCTCGGCAGCGTCCATCTTGTTGCTGGCCTTTGGCATGGCACTCGCGTGGTCAATCACACGCATTCAAAATCGAACAGCACCTGCGGGGAGTGCGCATTGATGATTCAGGTGGAACAACGCCCATTGCCAACAGTTTCAAAGATTATCATTGCAGCATTGTTGTTTTTGCAATTGGCACCCATTGCAATCATCATCCAGACAGCATTCAAAACACCACGCAGCCTCTTGGAAAGTGGTTCGCTTTCGATGCAAGGATGGACGCTTGGCAATTTTCACCGGATTTTTGTTGAACAGAGTTTGGGCGCTGATCTTCTCAATTCAGTCGTCGTGGCGATGGGAACCATGGCGCTTTCGGTTTGCTGTGGATCTCTGATGGCCTATGCACTCACCCGTTGGCAGGGTAAGAATCGCAAACATCTGCTCACAACTCTCCTCGTTGCCCGCTTGTTGCCTCCTGTGGCTCTGGCTCTGCCACTCTTTTTGGTGTTGCGTGGCCTGAATCTGCATGATTCACGCAGTGGTTTGATTCTTGCCCACACGGCTTTGAATTTTCCCTTGGCAACGTGGATCCTCATGCCATTCATGGACAGTGTGCCAAGGGCCTTGGAGGAGGCAGCGTCGATCGACGGCGCAGGCCGATTCAGAACATTTGCTCACATCGTGCTGCCGGTCACAAAACCTGGTCTTGTGGTCGCCTCATTGTTTTGTTTTTTGATGAGCTGGAACGACTTCCTGTTCTCGCTGATTCTTGCGGGTTCCGAGGTCAAGACAGCCCCCCTTACGCTCAACGGTTACATCACCGGATTCGGCACTGAATGGGGCCCTTTGAGCGCAGGAGCTTGTGTTCTTCTGCTGCCCGTTTTTGCTCTGTCTTTTAAACTTCATCAACACATGATCGCTGCGCCCACGCAGGGCGGCGTTAAGGGAGCCTGACATGAGAATTTCAAACGAAGCAGCTCAGGACATCAATTTCCCGCTCACACCCGAATGGCCATCGCTGACAGCGAGAGCTCGTGGTGCGGTGCGCATGACGCCAGTGACTGCCTGCGAATTGATGCCTTCACGCGAGCGCAATTCTTTCCTGAAGTTCCAACTCACGTTCAAGGATGGAACCACCACGAATCTTCAAATCGGTGCTCTCGACACCACACCACACGCATGGATGTTGTGGATGGGCGAAGCTTCCCGCAAGCATGATCTTTTAAGCAACGTCATGTCCAACGAAATCACCAGCGAGAAGACCGCTGCGGGTTGGTGTTTGCGCTCGGCGGCGGGGACTCTGGAAATCAATCGCCTAACCGCCGCAATCTGCATCCGCGATGCAGCCGGAAAGCGTGCGTGGAGTTCGGTCGACAAGGATCTGTTCGTGGGTGATGTGCCGATGAGCTTTGCCGCTTTTCGGCATGCCGACGGATTTGGAATGACTTTTGATTTTGGAGAATGCCAGCAGATCTGGGGCGGCGGTGAACAATTCGGCCCAACCAATTGGCGCGGCAAGCTCTATGACGTGATCAATTCGGATGCGTTGGGCGTCAATGGTCACCTGCGCTACCAAAGCACGCCTTTTTTTGTGAGCGAACGCGGGCATTCATTTGCCATGCTTCAATGTGAACCGGGACGAATTGATTTCGGCTCGCGTCGACACGACATGATCACTTTCAGCAGCGATGGTCAGGTGCTCGGTCTTTACCTGGCAATGCCAGCAGATCAACCCACCGCAATCGAAAAATGGCGTGCGTTGATGGGTGGTGTGAGCAGTGTGCCCGCATGGAGTTACGGACTTTGGCTTTCACGCTGTTTCTACAAGGATGAAGCCGAACTGCGCACCGTGATTGATGGTAACAGCAAACACAATCTGGGTGCCACGGTCATCAATCTTGATGCACGTGCGTGGATGCGTGCGCAGACTCGCACCGACTTTGTCTGGGACACTTCGCGTTGGAGCCCTTATCAAACCTTCATTCCCTGGCTACGCGAGCAAGGATTTCATGTTTGCCTTTGGGAAAATCCGTATGTGTCGTCGGCAACAGAAACACTTTATGCCGAAGGCGTGCGCAACGGATATTTCGCCAAAACAGCCAAAGGCGAAGTTTATCCATACCAATGGGTTCCCACCGGACTTGAAGGTTTCCCTCAACCACCCGTGGCTGGCCTTGTTGATTTCACCAATCCGAAAGCCTGCACCTGGTGGAAAGATCAACACCGTGCACTTTTGCGCGCTGGCGTCACCTGTTTCAAAACAGACTTCGGCGAAGAAATTCCTCATGATGCTCACTTTCACGACGGCAGCACCGGCAAGCAGCTGCGCAACGTCTATTCGGATCTCTACAATCTCTGCGTGATGGAAGTCGTGCGCGAGGAATGCGGAGATGAAGGAATTCTGTGGGCACGATCGGGTTACACCAAGATGGGCAAGACTCCAGTGAAATGGGCTGGCGACAGCCAAACCTCGTGGACGGCATTGCGCGCCTCGTTGCGCGGTGGATTGTCGCAGGCCGTGGGTGGTGCTGTGTTCTGGTCGCATGACATTGGCGGCTTTTATGGTCCGTTTCCTGATGCGGAATTATACGTGCGTTGGACGCAGGTCGGACTCTGGGGCAGCCACGCCCGCATGCATGGCACGAGTGCGCGCGAACCATGGGAATTTGGCACGGCGGCAATGGACCAGGTGCGCAAAGACGTTCGCTTCAGAACGGAACTCCTGCCCTACTGGACTGCCTGCGGCGAACAATGCACACGCAGCCAACAAAGCTTTGTTCGGCCGCTGTGGATGGCAAATCCTGCGGACGCCTTGAGCTGGACTGTCGAAGACCAGTTCTTTGCAGGCTCAAACGAAGTTGTCGTGGCACCCTATCTCAGTGCTGAAGGTGGGCGTCGTGTCTATCTACCGGCGGGGGAATGGCTTTGCCTCAACAGCGGAACAACGTTTCCGGGACACACCCTTGAAAACATCGACCGATGGAACGAATGCCCGGTGTTTATCAGAACTGATTCAGCCTGGAAGGAATTGTTCGCGAAGGCGTGGGCGAAAGTTTACGGAAGATAAGCGCATCGGAAGCCTCGTTCGCCGGCGGTTTGAGTTGGATCTACATTGAATACCGTGGTGAACACACCAGCTGTACTACCCCATCCATACCACCCGTTACGCATGACTGCGTCACCAGAGCCAGGAACGCTTCTTTCCAATTTTCCGACATACTGGGCAGTGGTGTAATTTCCATTTGGCGCGAATATCAGTCGATTTATTAAGTCGGGAAAATTTGTAAGGTCACTATATTCGCTGCTGGTTGCAACAACTGGATTCAACCCCAATTCCGAGAAATTGTCGCTGACCCACTGAAATATGTTACCCGAAAAATCCCAAACAACTTCGCCATTGCTGAGAAAAAGTGTTCGACGGTGCTCCCAACCCGAAGTTGGACTATTGCCTGTCCCATAATAGCCATCGGAATCATCTGCTGAGTTGTCCAACTTCGAGCTTGGAGAAGTATCGGTGTGACCACGTGCCATAAAACCACTTCCGACCGTTCCCCCACTCCAGTTTGCAGCAACGTTTTCAACATTTCGCGCCACTGTTTGCCACTGCGTGTTTGAAATGAGCCGGTGCGTTCCGCCTGGTGCGTCCTTACACGCTTTAAATGCACTCCCAAAGGTGGCCTCGTTGGCACCACGTGTAATCATTCCCCAAGGCAAGCCTGACGATGTGCTTGTGGCATAGGCTTTTGCATTGTTGTCTTTGGCTGGATATTTCATCACGCAAAAGTCTTTATCAACGTCAAGCCACCAATTTGCATTCCCCTTCGCTGCACTGGCATTACCAAGACCGTCAATGCCGCTGGCCGGTACGCCGACGTAACCCACAGGACATAAAAACGCGGAACGGGTAAATGTTCTGGAAGAAATTGGTCCGGGTACTCCTGCCACATCCGACCAGGCATCCACAGTCACCGATTGCGAAATTCCGGCGGGAAGGTGAACCTCAACAGAAAGATTGTTCGACGTGCAGGTCACAGAACGCACAGAGCCGATGGATGACTTCGCCTGATAAGAACCAATTCCATCACACGTTCCGGTTAAAATCGCCCGAAGACCGCTGAGTGAAGTCAAAGTGAGTGCCGACGAGTTCACATTGACCAAAAATTTACTGGTCGTTGTGAGAAGTCCGTCGGAAGCTGTCATGATGACTTCGGTGCTTCCGCTTTGATTGTTTGCCGGAAAGATGGAAAGCACGCAATCAGGTGCACTGCCTCCAACGACGATTCCAGAGTTTGGTAAAAGAGTTGTGTTGCTCGACCGAATTGTGACGGAAGAGGAACAGGAAAGGGGTGATTCTGCGTCTGTCAGAGTGAATGGCAAGTTCAGGATTGGTTTGTTTACTTCCACCGATTGCGCCGGAATGGCTGCTATATCGGGAGCGGTATTGCTGCTGAGAGGTGAAACTCGAAACACTGGCGAGAGTCTGATTTCAGTTGATGACTCAGCAACAAAGCGTGCGTAGACATCTGTTCCTTCTGTGAATGGAAAACCCGATTTTAAAATTCCGCATTGACCCACGCTGGACAGATCAAGTGGTCCACTTGCAGCGCTGCGGAAACCCAAATCCGTGCAGCCATAAAAATCGCTGACCACATTCACTCCGGCTGCCGCGCCCGGCCAGACAGGTGTTGTTTCGATCAGGCCGTCCCAATTGGACACTTCCGCCTGGGATTTTGAAAACACCAAGCGCACATCTGCCGTTTGAGGGAATGGATTTTTCCACTCGAAACGAGCAGAAGTCGCACTGCTTAGATTGTCGACGCTGGTCCACATTCCTGGCTTTTTGCCCGCAACTGCTTCAACATTCGGAAGAGATGACACTTTAATTTTTTGCTTTGTGGGCGTGATTTGAGTGATATCCGTGGAACTTAATACTCCGCCGATGTTTTCTGGAATCTGCAATCCAAGTCTTCGTTTGAAAACTGTGATCGGTGCGGTTCCATCGGGCAATTTTGCGGCTGCTTGTGCGGTTTCCTCCCCTGCCAGAGGCGGAGCACCTGCATCGGCTCGTGCTTGATTGACAGGCCTGATGAGCTCCTCAGGAAGTTCAAGATCAGACAAAACAAGCTTGCTTTGCAGAACCACCTTCAATGGAATTGATTTGGATTTGATTTCAGTCACAGGCAGCGAAAACTCACCAGCTTGATTGGTTTTGCTTTGATAGCTGGAATTCTCGACACTCAGCGTGGCATCGACGACAGGTGAGCCATTGTACTCCAGCAACACGCCCGTCAAGAACGATCCCAGAACTGGGGTCGGTGGAATCACATCGCCCGGAGGCGGCATTGAACCATTTGTTCCCGAAGAGCCACCAAAGACTGATGACTTTTTTTGGCAAGCAAGTCCCGAACAAGCGAACAAAACAAGAGCGAGCATCAATCCTGAGCCCTTGGACAGCATAACCCTCTCTTTTCCGTGATCGCTACGAAATTCCATTTCCGAACAGCCTCGCGGGTGAATCGGCTTTCCCAGTGACAAACTTTAGAACCGAAATTTTTCAAAAACACATTAAAAAGCTCAGAAAGGTCGGGCAAATAGAGACTCAAAGTAAAGATAACTCAAGAAAGATAAGCGCAGCGGAAACCGACGAGATCACCGGCAGAGTTTCAAGCCTCCTCCATCATTGACTCCTCGCCGCGAGTTGTAACCCAACAACCGACCCGAATTTCTCAAGTCATCACTCACTTCTGCCGAGGCAACGTCGAACGTGAAGAGGGGATGGTCGGATGTTCCTGAGATCGCCAATAATCGTTCCGCTGTTGCTGCTGGTGGCATGCAAACTTCGAGGCTCGTCGGGGTCGGATGTCGAAATGGCCCGTGGAAAACTCGCCACGGGTAAAGAAATCTTTATGCCCAAAGTTGTCGCGCTGACCATGCCCGTCAGCGAAGAAATGGCACGTGGGTGCAGCGGCGTTCTTGTTGGGCCAAAACATGTTGTCACAGCTGCGCACTGCGTTCATTCTGCCAAAAAAATCATCGTCGACAGGTATGAGAGAAACCTCTCATCGAGCACCCGAAATGGAGTGGCCTGGAAAGCATTTCCCGATTTCAAGAACAACCAATCTGGAATAAGCCACGTGATGTCGGCAATTGATCTGGGAATTGTTGTCGTGGATGCACCCTTCCCGCCGCCATTCATGAAGCTCAATCCCAATCGTGCCAATTCTATTCCAAATGCAATTTACATCGGTGTTGGAAAAAGCGAGGGAAACAAGTCCGACGAAAAGCTGCGTTATGCAGAGAATATCCACACAACCCGAATCGACTACCGAGGCTGGGGCTCAATTTGGCAATCAAGAGGTGTTGCAGCACTTTGCCCCGGCGATTCAGGTGGTCCTTTGATCACTTCCGCAGGCGAGTTGCTGGGCATCAACTCAACAATCTCCGCCGCTGCTTCAGGCAAACATGGTATCTGTGGTGAGTCAAAATCTTCCACTCAGGCCGACGTCTATGCACATCTGGATTGGATCGTCTGCACCTTCAAAGGATGGGGAGCACCCTTGCCAGGCTTTGAAAAGTTCGCCTGCAATTCAAACAAATGAGTGCGGACAACTTTCATCACTTTTAAAGTCCCACCATGGTTCGACTGACAGTATAGAGACGCTCTGCCGTCGCATCGTCATGTGCATTCGGATTGGGTGAATGCAGTGGCCATCCACCTTTCTGTGCCTTTTTCTCACGATAGATACCCGTCTGGCTGAAGAATGCGCCGTTGTGTTTGGTAATATCTGGCGACAGCAGGGCGTGAAGGGTTGTTTGCGCGCCCTCCCAAGGCTCGATCATGCCGCCGAGCCTGAAAAAGGGTAAGAGCACAAAGTCCTGAACCCAGGTTGGAGCCGAATGACGAATCAAATTCGTCCGCACCCAGCCAGGATGCACGCTCACCGACAAAATCGAGTTGTCCGCGTGGAGTTTTGCCAAGTGTCTCGCGTGCAAAAGATTGGCCAATTTGGATTGAGCATAGGCTTCCCAGCCATCATATTTTCGATTGTCATAATTCAAGTCCGAGAAATCAATCCGCCCTTCCCGACCCTGGGCCTTGTCATGATAACAGCTCGAAAGATTCACAATCCGTGCAGGTGCACTGGACTTTAAAATCGGCAACAACAATTCGGTGAGCAGGAAATGCCCCAGATGGTTTGTTCCGAACTGGGTTTCAAAGCCATCCTTTGTGCGCCCGAACGGTGTGTTCATGACCCCTGCGTTGTTGACCAAGCCGTGCAGTTGTTTGTGGGATGACGAAAACCATCCGGCGAATGCACGAACCGAAGAAAGGCTGCCGAGATCCAGTTCCGCAACGTCGATCTTGCGACCCGGATTTTCCTGATTGATTTCCGCTTTGCACTTCTCACCTTCGCCCACTCGTCGACATGCCAAGACCACATGTGCATTCTGTTTTGCCAATTGCTCGACGGTGATCCGGCCGATTCCGGAATTTCCACCCGTGACAATGTAGGTTTTATCAGACAAATCCTGATAAAAAAGCTCAGGAGAACAAATAAGAGGCTTTGCCACAGTGTTGATCCTTTCAATTCTCAGAAAACAAGAGTTGTTTGATTTCCTTTTCCAACTTTCCAGTTTTGGTCGCCTCGCGACAACTCAATATACAAAATGAAAAACCCCGTCTTCAAGACGGGGTTCGTTTCAACTTCGAACTTGCGGCGCACATCAAGGAAGGACCTTGAGTGCATCCAGAAAATTCAGCATTCCACTCTTCTCCGTTGCAGTCAGCGCAGTGCCGATTGGCATTTTCCCACTCGAAACCCAAGAAGACATCTGCGAAGACCACTGCTTCACCGCAGCGAAGTCCTTGAAGTTCGAATTACGACCGACGTGGCAGGTCTGGCATCGGGAATCAATCAACGCCTTCATCCCGTTGGTGTAATCCGATTGCAACTTCACCAGTGGATCCACAGTTGGTGGTTGAGGCGTTGGAGCCGGTGGTTGAGGCGTTGGAGCCGGTGGTTGAGGCGTTGGAGCTGGTGGTTGAGGCGTTGGAGCTGGTGGTTGAGGCGTTGGAGCTGGTGGTTGAGGCTGACTTCCGCCGGATGAACAATCTTCATCATCATCGTTGTCTTCATCCTCGTCTCCAGAAGATTTTCCACCACTTTGGGATGAACCTTTGGCAGGCTTTTGGGCAGCCTTCTCTTGAGCTTTCGCTGATGCTTTTCTGCTCAATCCCACGCCCGATTCAGTTTGACCATCTGTCAGACTGACGGCAGGATCCGAATTGTAATTCTCGGCACCACAAGCAACAGCAAGAAGAACAGAAAGGCCAGACAACAGACCAATGACAGATTTCATCCGGAATCTCCTTGAAAGTCGGGAACCACTTCCCACATGATTCTCATCGGATCATAAACGAAAAAATAAAACGAAACTTTTATAATTATATTTAATACAGTTAAAACAGTCATTTGAAGTCAATTAGAAAGTGTTATTCTAATGACAATTCGTAATTTTCTTTAAATCCAACCCCGCGACCCACTCACGTATTTGGGCAAAAAAAAGAAGGCTGGTCACTCCCTGTGACCAGCCAATTTCCTTCGATTCAGAACCTGACCCTCAAGTGCTTTTTCAGGGGGGGGGGGAGATTGCACCAAGAGTGCTTCACGAACCCAGGATTCGTAGA
>JBMSQQ010000027.1:0-37369 GCA_049423385.1 Silvanigrellaceae bacterium
GTTCGGGCACCCAGGGCAAGGGCGAATTCTCGATGGAATTCCTCAAGTACGCTCCAGTGCCCAAGAACGTTCAAGAAGAAATGGTTGAGAAGTACAAGGCCAAACGTGCAGCCGAGAACAAGTAACCATGACACTCGTGTCGTCTGAACTTGTTGAAGGCATGAATCAACTGCTGCAGGTGCTGACAACAGCCCTGCAGCAGTTGCGTGTTCACAGGGCCAAAACCCGCGTCTGGGGATATTCGAGATTGTTCGATCAACTCACGGCTCAAGCTGCGACTTTGTCCGAATTTCAGGACGCAGTCGTTTGCCGTCTGTTGGTGATGGACGCACATGTTGACCTTCAAAATGTAGGTCGTTTGCGAATTGGACAAACGGTTGAGGACATCCTGACGAGCGAGCGTGGTTTGGCGCTCGAGAGCAGTCAGTTGTGTCAGCGCCTTTATGAAATCGCACGCGTGGACGTGTCGACGCGTGTCTTGTTGGAACGACTGGCTCTTTCGGAAGACGAGCGCCTGCAGTCTTATGACCAGAGCCTTGAATTGATTCGTCAGTTGGGTACGCCACAATTTTTGGCCACCCGTTGCTGACCTCCACAGGAGTGGTTGGTTTGAACAGGATGTCGCCCGAATCTGTTTTTTTTCTGCTTCCGTTTTTTTTGATGGCCGGCGTGGCTTTGCAGTCCGCCGGTCTTTATTTTTGTCTCGTTCTCATTCCGATTTTGTGTGCCTGGCCTCTTCCCCGGGGTGCTCAAAGAGTTGTTTTAAGCACTGCGATGCTTTTGGCTGCCTGTTATTTTCTTCCAGTCGTCATACAGTCGATCGTCGCGTTGACGGCAGATCCTTTGCGTTCGTGCGTTGTTGAGCCGCCGCGCATCAAGTCTTGTGACCTGACACCACAAGCCTGGATCAAAAGCCCGGTGAGTGCTGCATTTGCCGGGCTCGGCTTGGGCTGGGGTTTTGTTGCATTTAGTAAGTCTCGAGACAGTCGTCTGAGTGGCGACAATATTCAAGGCGCCGCAAACAACGAAGCTGGAAACGAGAAGCGATTGGAATTGTTTGCTCGTGGCTTGATTTTCGCCAGCGTCGTTTTTTTCATTTACGGCGTTTGTCAGCATGTCACCGGCTTCAATTTGCTTTCCGCAGAGCGGATTCTGGCCGATGAACACAGGATGCCGAATGGTCGGTTTCGTATTTTTTCATTTTATGGACATCCATTGTCTCTCGCTGGTGCTTCTTTGGTCTGGGTCGCGATTTCACTTTCTGCAGCCCACGATTCGTTTTCAAATAAAACTCGAGTTTTTGGATTGAGATTGTCGAATTGGTTGTTTGTGGGTGCAATTCAAACCGCCAATGTCTACATGTCTGGCGGACGAACGGCTTTGTTGGTGGCCATTGTGCTTTGGGGCATGCTTGCGATGGGCGTTCTCTCGAGCATAGCGAAGAATGTTCTGTTGCCGCGGATTTTTCCGAACCGTTCACAGACACCCATTTTGTTGGCGTTGACGCTTTTGCTGGCTGTGTGCTCTGTGGGAGCTGGAGTTTTCCTTTATTCGCTGGGGCCGGATTGGTTGACCTCGCGCGGTGTGGGAGGAGGAACAATGGGACAAGGGCCTTTGGGCGACCGACCCTTGTTCTGGCAAACCTATTTGTCGATGTGGCGTGAAAGTCCTTGGTTCGGACAAGGGTATTTTGCAGTTGAGCATGGTGTGCGCAATCAGTTCTACAACAAGGAAGGTTTTGCTGGACTGCGCGATAAGTTCAACGCCCACAACATTTTTCTTGAAGTTCTTGGTATCTCGGGAATCGTCGGTCTTTTTGCGTTTCTCGGAGCTATGGTCCTGTTGTATTTGAACCTCAAGGTATTGGCTGGCCGCTCGCGTGAACGAGTTTGGTTATTGAAGGGTTTGCTGATTGCGGTGATCACCAATCTTTTGCATGGCATGACTCAAAACACGTTTTTCGATTCCGCGGTCTCGGCATGCTATCTTGGAATCGTGGGGTTGTTTGTTGTGCCACCCCTGAAGTCGAAATTTTTCAACGCCTGACAAAATGCAATGGAGGGTTGGCTTGAAGCTTCCGGGTGGGATAGCCGCGGCAACCCTCGTCATTTCCCTTGTTGTCGCATTCATGGGTGCGGTCTTCTCCCATGGATTGAACGTAATCATTGATTTGAATCAGAAATTTCCTGTCCTCGTTTTTTTATTGCCGCTCTTGCTTTGGTTGACTCTCACGCTGGAAAAGCGAGTTGAGTTGATGTCCTCGGCGGTGAATCATTCTTGGAAATCAAACTCGCTGGTGAACAAAGCAACAGTTTCGGATCTTTTGCTCTTGCCATTTTGCTGGTTGTCGCATTTGGGTGGAGCCTCGGTAGGACGCGAGAGTGTTGCTGTTCAATTGGGGCGAGGAATCTCTCATGTTGTTGGTGCATGCTTTGGTTTGCTTGAAAACCCGAGGTCGCGCGAAATTTTGATGCGTGTTGGAATGGCGTCTGGTTTTGCGGCTGTCTTTGGCACCCCTTGGACGGGACTGGTTTTTTCGTTTGAGTGGAAATCGGTCCAACAGGAAGATGATTTGGGGCGGGAGCCCATGTTCGACGCTGTAAAATTTGATGCTGTGGGTTGGGCCGCACTGGGCAGCGCAGCGTCGTGGTGGATGGCAAGTCAGATTTTGAAAGTGCCACATTCACATTTCGAGGTGGAAAGGCACCAGTTTGATCTTCATTGGATGGTATTCCTGATCGTCATGTTGTCTTTTGCCACAGGTCTCGCCTGGCTGCACAACAAGAGCGGAAAGCTATTCACACGATGGTTTGAATTGTCAGGACGGTCCGTTTTTTTGCGTGTTTTTTTGCCGTCGGTGATCCTGATTTTGTTGTTCAAAAACGAAGAAACGGCAATCTACAGGGGATTGGGTCTTGAAATTCTGGAGCTCGCTTTTTCAAGTGGTTCGTCGGCCGGATTGGATTTTTGGGATCCACTGTTGAAATCAATGGTCACCGTTTTTTGTCTCAGTGCAGGTTTCAAGGGAGGAGAAGTCACTCCCTTGTTGGCCATGGGAGCAAGCTCGGGATACGTTTTGGCAGAATGGATAGGTGTTCCAACCCAGGCCGCGGCCGCTGTTGGATTTCCCCTGCTTTTTGCCCTCGTTTTTTCCGTGCCATTGTCATGTCTTGTTTTTTCGTTTGAGTTTTTTGGTTTCGAGCATGGTCTCTCCGGGGCGGCTCTGTGCTTTTTGTTGTTGATGAAGCGTGTCGCCCGGCACTATTGAGATCGCCCATTTTTGACTTTGGACATTTTTGAGATTCAGCTTCAACATGAGTCATCTCTGGTGATTTAAACTCTATTCAAATTGAGTAGTTATCAAATTCAGTCGAAAAGCCATCAATTCAGTTTTGATCCAAGCCGATAACGCTGGAAAGGGTTGGGGAATTCGAAAATGTGGAGTGATTTTCTCAAAATAAAGAGACAATCAGCGCTGATCATCAACAGCTTGGTTCCTGCATCCCTGTTTTTGATTTCGTGCTCGACGGGCTCAAATTCAGCTCCGATGTGCTCTTCGACGAAGTCTCTTCTCAGATTCGATGCCAGCCGTCCTCCGTTGACCTCAGACAATTTTAGACTTTTCAGCAATGGCGGGTTTATTGAGGTCGTCACCCGCAAAGACATTTTCGGACCCATCGACAGTTTTAGAACTTGCACGGCTTACGTTGAATTTTCCGACAGTCCCGTCGAAGGGGCATCTGGTTATTCGCAAGACTCGTTGACCATGAGCGTCTACACAGCATCACATTGTGTGGATTTGTCGCGTGATTATGCCATCAAAATCCACATGTTTGATACGTCTAAAAACGCTTATTATCCCATTCAAATGGAGTATCCGTTACTGAATGAAGTGAACAAACTCAGAAAGAGCATGAAGGCGAAGGGCCTGTCGCAAGAGACTCAAACGAAGATTCTCAATGCCTTCAGAACCAATGTTGCAGACCTGGCAGGCCTGTTCAATCAACCCACGATGTCCTCGGGTAGCACAGGAACAGGGACTTCAACCGTGGCTGGTGAGATTTGCCTCAAGAAAAATGATTCGGTCTATCAGAATGTCTGTTCGACTTACCACGACCTTATTTCTTTCAAGGTTGAGCCATCGGCTTCAACCCCAACGGCGGTTCTCGATGTTCTGAAGGAAATCCGCAAATCTTCAACAGACAGATTGTCGAATTGGATCAGCACTTCAAAACTCGCTGCAAAATTCACAAGTCAACCTGACACCAAATTGTACTTCTCGGATCAGCCTGATTCTCCCATGGATTTGGCTGGGGTTCACAAAGCCGTTCGAACCCGGGTCAGAAATTATTCGATGTTTAAAATGCTGCAGTGGCTGCCCGATGATTTGAAAAACGACCTGGCAGGCTGCGAAACATCTGCAGCGTCTCAGGTGTGCAAGATTGCAAATGAGCTAGCGGGAATTGTTCAGGTTGGGCTGGTGGGAACCGGCTATGCCACATTCCCCGTTTCCCAGCTGCCTCAGGTCGTCGATTATTTGAAAACGGAATACATAGGCGCACTCAAGAAAATGGACACCATATTCACCGTGATTGAATCATTGGCGGTGACCGTCGGCGGTGTCACGTCGATTCCGTTCGATACCCGCGTTCACTCGAATTTTCGGCTGGTGACGATCAATGATCCCACCGAAGACACTCCCGATCCTCGCGATGCGTCGCGAGCCTTCATGGTATTGAATATGAACAACTTGACTGGCGACAATACGGGCGCTCGGGGACATTTTATAAAATGGAATCCCACGACTCAATTGGGACGCTTTCTTCATCTGGAGATTGCCCGAAC
The DNA here is from genome assembly GCA_049423385.1 of Silvanigrellaceae bacterium. GTDB lineage: Bacteria > Bdellovibrionota_B > Oligoflexia > Silvanigrellales > Silvanigrellaceae > RFOM01. Next base: position 4,846 of record JBMSQQ010000027.1, read on the forward strand.
AATCACCGATTTGAATCGTCAACAGAGTGCGGCGAAAACTCCCCCATCTATTCCTCACGTGGGCTTTCTTCAAAAAGGCGACAGCGGTTCAATAGTTGTGGTGGAGCATCTTCCTTATTTTGCAGTGACAAGCGTGGATGGCGAATCGACTTCTGGTGGCGCGACGATTCGACCGCTTCCCGAGCCCATTGAGGAAGAGAAAATGGCAGGACCTGCCAAGTTGAATTGCAAATGACGCGGAGCCTTCAGCGGCAATGAATTTTCCGTCGGGAACCGGAAATCAATCGTCGCGACGATGATTTCTTGCGGGGATGTGTCGAATCCTTGTGAGCCAGTGTGTCCATTCCCGAAGACTCGATATCAATATTTTGAGCTGTGTTTGGAGGATGCCCGGCATCGCTGCAGGCCTGCCGAACCAATTGCCGGCTCAGGCTGGCGAACGATTTTTCTTGTTGAATATGCAGTTTGCGCAGTTCTGCTTTGATTGAAAAAGATTCATCGACAATTTGCGACATCACGTTGTTCTGCGCTTGCATTTGATGTGACAGTGTTTCCACGCGTCTCAAGAGATCTTGAACAACTTCATTGCGAGCGTCTTCCTCGGCGCCTGCGGTTGCGGACACCCAGTTGCGTTTCGATTGTGACAGGTTTTGCATGGATTCGATGCGCTTCAAGAGGCTCAGGGCATTTTCGAGAATTCGGGTCTGTTGGCTCGCAGTTTCCTCGAACAATTTCGACAGTGGAGTTTCGGGATTGTGTTGCGTGATTACGACTTGAGGTTTGAATCCATCCGACACTGCCCCCGGGCGGATTTCGTTTCGAGGTGCGGTGCTTGAATTGCCTTCTTGAATGAGATGTCCTGCTGCCGAATGCCTGCCGTAATAGCCTTTTTGGTGCAGCAGTACTTCGCTTTTCTTGTAGAACAGGCGACTGCGCGCTCCAACCCGCCTTCTTTCGAACGACAACTGACCACTCGACGTCAGCTGCGAAACTCGGGTGCGGGTCACTCCGAGAAGTGTCGCAACGTCGTTCACTTCAAGATCATAACCCTCGGATGGATTGGTGGATGCGGCGTCCGAGAAGTCAGGATGCGTCATCATGGTCTCCTATTGAGCAGGCCAACGAAGCGCGTAGGCAAAGGCAGAATAATCTTTTTTGAGATCACCCGCCAGTGCCCGGGTGTGAGTGAAGCCCTGATTGTCTATTGCCCAGGAGATGCCCCGTGCTTCATCAGCATAGCCCGAGTGCATGAAAACGTGGGCAGGGTAGCCGGGAGCCTTGGGTTCATCGACCGTGAAGACAAGATCACCGGGTTCGAGGTCCCTTGAATCGGTGATTCGAATCCAGCCCAACTTGCTTTCAAGATAATTTGAAAAGGGTCTGGTCAGGAGCGAAAGTCGCTCACCATTCCAGATTCCATTTTGAGGAACATTGACTCCCATCATTCTCAGTGCAGTGGAGGCAAATGCAACACATGCGTTGCTGGTCGAGCCAAACCATGACATCACCGAACGATAAACATTGCGGTAGTTGCTTTCGTCCGAGAAAAAGCTGTTGAAGTCGCTTCCCGTGAGTCGGGGAAAACTCATTTGGCCAGTTTGATGTTCTTGAGCCGAGGAAAGCGGCACTTCAGCGGCCATCGCTGTGGTGGCCGCTGCGATGGAAACCAGAACAGATAGAATGCGAGTTTTCAAGGCAATCACTCCGACCTGATATGGTGCAGAAAAACGCCTTACGAATATGTCATAATACAAAGCAGTCGATCAAGCGGTGGTGTCATTGGAATGATTGGCTGGCCGAGATGGAGATGACTTGCAAGCGACCCGCGGAAGAATTCTGTTTGCCGACAACTTTTTCTGCAAGTCCGGTGCCGCGCTGCTCGGTGTAGTGAATACCATAATCACCCGTTCTCAGCTTCAGTCCGGTCGAAACAGAGACGCCTTTATAGTCCATGTATTCTTTGCGCTGGTTGCTTGAGTTGAGATCCCGTGAAGCGGTGGCATCCTTGTTGGTGAAAAATCCGGTGCGCAAAAACAAGGTGTTGGCAAGGAGAATCTCACTGCCGAAGGCGAAATTGATTGTTTCGGCTCGTTTGACCCTGGGATTGCTTCCATCTCCTGCGCCATGCCGGATGACGTCTCCGACGAGAGTGATTGGTTTCCAGGGCTGGTAGGCAAACCCCAATCTCAGTTCGTCGGGCCAACTGCTGACCAGACTTTCACTTTGCGTTCGAACGACGCTGCGTTGAAGGTTTCCTTTCAACTGCGGGTTTTCCGAATCCGAAACCTGGATAACCTTGTTGTTTGCATCCGTGAAGATTTTGTTGATCTCGAAATCGTAATCGAATTTCTCGAAGACGATTTGTGAACGACCGTATGAGATGCCCAGCTTCACCCCATTGTTGAATCCTGTGCGAATTCCGCATTTGACACTCCCACCACGCAGGACGAGATGCGTGCGCACGTTTTGGCCAAGAGTGCTGTAGATTGGGGTGTTGGGCAATGCTTCCGACGTATAAGGGCCTTGAACCACGTCCTGGTATATCTGTTCGAGTTCATCAACATCAAGGTAGGAAGCAGCGCAGCCAAAGCCACTCTCGCTGCCAAACCTCTTTGCTGCTCCCAGAATAAACTGCGAAGTGCCTGTGCGGATATTTGCGGCACGATGGTAGCGAATGACGTTGGGATCGGGTTCATTTTCGATGAGGGCATTCTCGTTGCTGAGCGAGGCATCCGGGTTGATAAAAGCAAAACCGACGTTCAATACACCCAAAAGTGGCAGCGAAACCCGCTTCGACAAACCGAAGAACGATGACACGCTGCCACGCGCGGATTCCGTGAATTGCTTGTCGCCGAATACTTTCTCGAAGGTGTTGCTTTTCAGGTAAAAGGTGTTGATCGAGCCACTCAACTCGAGTGATCCCTGGAGCGCAAGGCCACCGGGATTGTAATAGAGTCCCGAAGTGTCGTCCGAAAGTGCCGTGAAAGCCCCTCCAAGTCCAAGAGCCTTGGGACCAATCAGCAGATTGGAGTAGTGGAACAGGTCGGCATGCGAAATATTTGAAAATGAAACAGAGATTACGGTAGCGAGTGAATAGAGTTTCAATTTGTCTGCAAACAGTGAGTGAAAAAAAGAAAACGCTTTGCCGGGACGCACACGCGCCCACATCGAGGACGAGTTGGTGATGTTGGTCTTTTTTCTATTCACCCCTTCATTTTTTCAGAACTGTGGGGTGGAGCGGGCGTAATTTTTGCCCAGTCGCCGGCCACCAAGCGCAACCCTGCAACAAAATTCATCTGTCGGAGGAAGTGCGGGGAGATTGAGCCCATGGCAATTTCAGGGCGGCCGATTCCCTCAGGTCGTCGACCCTGTGAAGATAGAGTTGGGTTGTTGTGACTTGCGCATGATTCAAGAGGCTTTGTATTTCGACAACTGGAATTTCCGCAAGGTGAAGTTGAGTCGCCAGGGTTGCACGGCAACCGTGTGGCGAAAAGGGCCTTTCGATGCCCGCCCGCTTGGCCGCGTCGCGGACCATGCGGAATACGGTGCTCCTGTGCAGAGGCAGAATTTTCCCACTCTTGCCCTGGGAAGCAATAAAAACAGGTTCTTCCGGATTTGCCCCCGGGCGGAATCGCCCGATGAATTCTGCGAGCACTCGCGAAGAATCCGGATGAATCAGAGGTGAATGTCGGCGCGCACCTTTGGTCAGCAAGGAAAGGCGGGTCAGATCGCCCTCCACTGTAATGTCCTTGAGCTTCAACTGGCAGATCTCACTCACCCGCATTCCAACGGTGAACAGCAGAACCAGCAAACACCATTCGGTTTCCGCCTTGATCCAGGCACGACGTGCCAGGGGCGAGCTCTTTTCTGTCGGGATGGCTGCGGCGCACGCGTTGGCATGTTCGCGGGCGGTTTGCAGAATCCGGGTCAGTTCTTCTTCATTCAGGACGGCCGCGTGGCTTTCCCTGCGCACGCGTGGTCGGCTCACATGTTCCATGGGATTTTCGGGAAGCAGGTCACGCTTCACGGCGAAATCGAGCAGCGAAGAAAGGGTACAAAGCTTTCGCGCGACCGATGCATTTGCAACCCTGCGACGGGTTTCATCGAAACGGGTGTGCTTGCGCGACAAAGCGTCTTTCCACTGCAGCAAAAGAATTTCTGTGACTTCAGGGATGAATTTGATTTTACGTCCGGAGTCTTCGGCAAAAACCAAAAATTCGAGCACGTCGCGGGCATAGGCCATGCGGGTATGGATTGAGCGATGTGAAAGCAGAAAATGGCCGAGCACATCGAAAATCGCAGGGGTAAGCTTTTCGCCTGCCCAAGCTGCCACATCGAGTTTGGGCTGTTGCAACAGTTCAGAGGCTGAAATGGCAAGTGTGGATGTGCTGCCGCTCATGAGGACTCCCTTGAGGGGAGATTAGCACATTTCAGAGTCCGTAGCCGAGCGCCAATCGGACGGCGAAGAAGGCGAAAAGGAGTGCGGCAAGAATACGGAAAACGTTCATCGGGATGCGCTTGAGGACTTGTGGTCCGGCCACCACGGCGAGTCCATCGGCAATCATCATTCCCAAGGTTGTGCCCGCAGTCACAAGCAGAAGTTGATCTTTGTGCGCCGCACCGAGGCTTACGGTGGCAAGCTGGGTTTTGTCGCCCATTTCGGCAATGAAAAAGGTGATGAGTGTGGTGATAAAGGCGTTGTTGCCGCTCTTGCCAGCATCGTCGTCATCTTTGTCGGGCACCAAAACCCAAACGGCAAAACCGGCGTAAAGAACGACGAGCGACCAGCGCAAAACATCGCCCGACATAAAACCTGCTGCTGCGGTTCCGACCCAGGCTGCCAGCAGATGGTTGGCAATCGTCGCAACCAGAATACCCATCATGATCTGCACAGGTGCCTTGTAGCGGGCAATCAGGGCGAGGGCGAGCAATTGGGTTTTGTCGCCCATTTCAGAGAGCGTGACCAGTGAAGCAGAATCGATGAAGGCGTTTTGCATTTGGGGAATTCCTGTCGTTTTTAAAAAACACAAAATGCAATCTAAGTGGATTCCATCGGACTGGCAAATGTACGGGCTAGGTTGGGTTTTTAATCCGCTGTGCTGAAAAAAGCGGTGGGCGGCGTGAAGTTCACTGTGTAGCGCAATCCTTGGCTGATGCGCAGTTCGTCGATTTTGAATGCAACAGAACCACCGATGCTCATGGCGGCAGTTGTGTCGAAAAGCCTTGCCTGACCAGCTGTCCCAACAGTACCTGTCCCGCTGGCGGTGCCGTTGCAGTAAATGGTCACATTGCCGGCATTGAAAGTGATGGCAACGTGATGCCATGCATTTTTCCCCAAGGTACACGTGGAATTGACGTTAAAGAGGGTTGTTCCGTTGGTGCTTCCGGTAAAACTGAATTTGTAATTTGACATGCTGATTTTGACCGTTTTGATGGCCCAAGACACGCCTGTGGTGGCGGTTGTTTGTTGAGTGATGACATTTGTGGCGGTGGTGTTGCCGGTGTTGAACATGAATTCAATTGTTGCCGTGTTCAAAAAGCTTCCTAAAATTGTGTTGTCCGCGAGTGTGAGAGGTGTATTTGCAGCCAACTACAATGCATTTGTTCCGAATCCTGCGTTGGCCGCAACAAAGGACGCACCGGTGGTCGTGATATTGCTCGGCACTGTTGCGTTATACAACGATGAGTTCGTACCATTGTTGTCGAAGTGATACAGCAGCGAAGCAAAATTGACTGTCGGGGTCCATGTGGCAGAAGTTGATGCGCCGGTGTTTTGGGCAGTGTCGGTTGCCCTGACGTAGAGAGTCTTTGCAATTCCATTTGCTGCCGTGGGATCTGTTGAAGTTGCCAAAGCCAGAGAATACGGTGTTGTGCAGCTGCTATAATTCAGGTTGTCTGTTGAGCATTGGTAACCGGTCACAGTCTCACTTGCGGTGAAGGTAAAATAGGCGTTCGCACTATATGGGTTTGCCGAACTTGCACTGAGGGTGACTGTGGGTGCAACCGTGTCACGGGTCCAGCTTACGGGAGCTGATACAGAACTTGTGCCGCCACTCACGATTTGTTGAGTGATGTTGAAATTGAAAGTCGCATCGTTGCTCTTTGCAATAGTGAAAGCGAACGTCCCATCGGCAGCGCAGTTTTGCACAAAGGCGCCGGGCGGGTTTGTGATTTCGCCGCTGGTGAGAGTGGTTCCAGAGCCAGCGGCAATCGTGATTGGATAGGTTGGTTGGCAAACTCCCAGAATGTTGAGTGAGCTTGCGTTGTTTGTGATGGTGCCGGTAGATGGAAAAGTCACTGTCGGGATTGGAACTGAGTTTGGATCTTGTGTCCAGGATTTTGCAACGCTCGTTGCCGAAACGTTTCCGGCCGGGTCCGTTTGTCTTGCTGTGATAGAATACGTGCCCGCTACAGAGCGGCTGACAGTGGCTGCGAACGCTCCCGCGATGCAGGTGATGCTCGAATCTGCCACTCCACCCACAAGGATTGAGACTGTCGCGTTCGTTTCACAGGTTCCATTGACATAAAGAGAATTGGGCGAAGTGATGCTGCTGGTGCTCGGGTTTGTGAAGACCGGCAACGCAGGTGCGAGAATATCTCTGATCCAGGTGAAGGAAGCAACGGCCGAGGATTTTCCGAGCGTCGTGTCTGTCTGATAGATGCTGTATATGTAGGTTCCATCGGTACGTGCAGACACTGGATAGGCATACGCACTTGAGCTGCAAGTTCCTGTTATCAGTTCTGCGCCATTTTCAACAATCGTGACGTCGTTGCCGGTCGTACAAGTCACACTGACATTGGGATACGTCGTGCTTGTGCTGTTGTTTGTATAGTAAATACCCTGGGCATTGCGTGTTGGAGTTGAAATTACAGGGGTTGTGGGGATGGCTGAATCCTTGACCCAGACAAAAGACAAACTGGCGCTTGTGTTTGCTGCGGCGTCAGTCTGACTCAGAGTGTAATTGTAAGTTCCATCGCTGGCGGCGTTCCCATCGGCGCCCAGACTCTGTGAAAAGCTGAATAACCCGCTGGAAGAGCATGTTGTAGATAACGGAGAAACCACAATTGAGCTTGGGATGGCGGTTGCAGACAAATTGACTGTCGCACTGGCTTCGCAGCTGCCCATGAAGGTGAAGGTTCCTGATCTCGAATTTGTCGGGTTTTCGATTGGGCTTGAGAGAACTATTTCTGCAGGTGCGACAGTGTCTCTCGTCCAGAGTTTAGATACTGAGGGGGATTGAACCGGGTTGAATGGATTGGTTTGTGCGACACGGAAGATGTATTGGCCATCCAACGACTTGGCAATCGTGAAGCTGTAGTTGCCGTTGCTCGGGCAAGATTGCGTGAGACTTTGGAACGGGCTGACCATATCGGAAAGTGAAACATCGCCCGACACGTCGACGGTGTAACCAGCTGTGCATGTGCCGTTGAGGACAAAGTTTGTCACATTCGAGGTGACACTGGCTGCACCCGAAATCGTTGGCGCAGTCGCAGCGCGGGTGTCATTCACCGTCAATTGGAATATGCGGCTTGCCGAAAGTGGCCCGGCATCGGTGACTTGGAAGGTCAGGTTGACAGCACCGAATGCACCCGAAACCGGTGTCACTGTACCCACACAATTCGGCCAGGTGCCGCTCCAGACCACGGCTCCTGAGGCAGCAACGATCGAAGGTGTGCTTGAGGAGTAGCTGAGATAAGTGCTCGAGCAGGCAAGTGCGCCATCGATGTCACCGACCACAAAGCTGACGGCAAGATTGGTGTTCATATTGACCGACTGGGCATTGATTGCGTTCATCGTGGGCGCATCATTGACCGGGTTGACCGTCACCGTGAAATTTCGATTTGTAGTCGCAGAGCTGCTGTCTGTCAGCGACAATGTAATGGTTTCCGTTCCCGGATCGGTGACGTTGTTTCTGTTTGCGGCCGGGGTTGCCGTGATCGTGCAGCTGGTTCCGGTGCCGCCAGCAATCACCAGGTTTGCGTTGGGTATGAGGGTTGTGATGCTGCTGCTGGCAGTCACCTGTGAGCAGTTCACGCTGCTATCGATGTCTGCAACCGTAAACGCCAGCGCTCCCGTGTTGCCGTCTTCGCTGATAGTTTGGTTTGCAATTGCAGTGATGGTCGGTGCGTCATTCACCGCGGTGATACTCAAAGTCACGGTCCGGCTTGTCGAGCAAAGACTTGGCGTGGCATTGTCGCAGACGCTGTAAGAAAAGCTGTCTGAGCCATTGAAATTCAGATTGGGGGTGTAGGTGATGCTGCCGCCAACGCTCGGATTGGCTGTTGGCGCTCCAAGTGTGCCGTTGCTCGGATTGACAATGAGGTATGACAGGGTGTTTCCGGCATCGGGGTCGGTACCACTGGCCAGAAGGATGCTCACACCGGTGTCTTCACTCGTGATTTTGCTTGTGTCGCCTCCGGCCATGACCGGTGCCTCATTCACGTTTGTGATCGCAATGGTGAAAGTCGAATCGAATGTTGCTCCGGCAGCGTCTGTGGCACGCAGGGTGACGCTGTAGCTGTTCTTCGTCTCGAAGTCGAAAACACTGCTGGCTCTCAGATTTGTTCCGCTCACGTTGAAGGACGCCGCGTCTGTTCCGCCGCTGATGCTGAACGTCATCGTGTCCACGGCATCCGGATCAACACCGGAAATTGTTCCGACAAACGCATTCAAAGCATTGTTTTCGGAAATGGAGGCAGCACTGAGTGCGATTGAGGTTGGTGCATCATTGGCGTTGACAACGGTGATCGTGAAGCCTTTGCTGAACTGCAGTGTGCCTTGATCTGTTGTGGTCAGGGTGATGTTGTAGGTGGATTTTGCCTCGAAGTTGAACGACACGGCCGCGAGCAGGCTGTTGCCGCTGATGGTGAAAGATGACGCGTCGGTGCCTGATACCGCATAGGTGAAAGTGCTCGAGGCATCCGGGTCGGTTGTTGAGATCGTCGCCACCGCAGCGTTGACGGCATTGTTTTCAGTGATGCTGCTGGTCGAGAGCGTGATATTGGTTGGGGCTTCATTGACGTTGGTGATACTGATGATGAAGGTCTTGGTGAACTGAAGGTTTCCTTGATCCCTGGTTGTGATGCTGATGCTGTAGGATGATTTGCTTTCATAATTGAAGCTGCTGGCGGTTGAAAGTGTGTTTCCGATCAAGCTGAATGAGGCTGCGTCCGTGCCTGCTAGGGTATAGGTGAATGTGTTTCCTGCATCCGGGTCCGTGGTTGAGAATGTTCCAACAGTTGTTACGGCCGCCGAATTTTCAGCGACAGACGCAGACGACAAGGAAATATCCGTCGGAGTTTCGTTCATATTGGTGATTGAAATGGTGAAGGCCTTTTGGAAATTCAATCCGCCCTGGTCTGTGGTTGTCAGGATGATCGAGTAGCTCGCCTTGGATTCAAAATTGAAGGCGGCGGCTGCGCTGAGGGTACTGCCGCTGAGGGTGAAGGCCGCAGCATCTGTTCCGGAAAGAGCATAGGTGAACGTGTTGCTGGCATCAACGTCGGTGGTTGCGAGTGTGGCAACCGTCGCGCCGATCACGTTGTTCTCCGCAATGCTCGTCGCGGAAAGGGTGATGTTGTTGGGTGCCTCATTGACGTTCGAAACACTGATGATGAATGATTTGTTGGTGCTCAGCGAGCCCTGGTCGTTGCTTGCGATGGTCACAGAATAACTGTTCTTTGTTTCAAAGTCGAATGCGGAATTTGTCACAAGCATGCCGGAAGAAATACTGAACGACGCTGCATCAGCCCCACTCACCGAGTATGTGAAAGTGTTTCCGGAATCCGGATCGGTGGTGGTCAATGTGCCCACGACAGAACCCGAGGGAAGATTTTCATCGATGGTGGAGTTTGAAAGGGTGATGTTGGTAGGTGCCTCATTCAAGTCATTGATGCTCACCGTGAATGATTTTGTGTAAGCAATACCACCTTGGTCTGTGGTGGTGATCGTGATGCTGTAGGATGATTTTGCCTCGTAGTTCAGAGAAACTGCCGTGGTCAGGTTGCTTGTTGAAATTGCAAAGGCTGCAGCATCTGTTCCGCCCAAACTATAGGTGAAGGTGTTTGAGGCATCGGGGTCGGTTGTGCTCAGCGCGCCGACAACACTTCCTATAGACATGTTTTCGTTGATGGATGACGCAGAAAGGGTGATGTTTGTGGGTGTTTCGTTGACGTTGGTGATTGCGATGGTCACAGCCTTTGTGAAGCTGAGTCCGCCTTGGTCTGTAGTGATCAAGTCAAATGAGTAACTTGCTTTTGTTTCGTAGTTGAATGCAACTGCGGCTTGCAATGAAGCTCCATTGATCGAGAATGATGAAGCATCCGATCCCGCCAGAGTATAGGCGAATGTGCTCGCAGCATCTGGGTCGGATGTGTTCAATGTGGCAATGATTGCACCAACGGCATTGTTTTCAGGAATGCTGGAAGCCGACAAAGTGATGTTGGTGGGTGCTTCGTTGACGTTGGTCACATTGACAGTGAACGCTTTGACAATTGCCAATCCGCCTTGGTCTGTTGACGTGATGCTGATGCTGTAGCTTGTCTTGCTTTCAAAGTTGATTGGAGCAGCCGTCACGAGAGAACTGCCGGAGATTGCGAATGATGCAGCATCCGTTCCGCCGACAGAATACGTGAACGTGTTCGCAGCATCGGGGTCGGAGGTAGTTAGAGACCCAACTGCTGTGCCGACAGGTTGATTCTCTGAAATGCTGTTGGCAGTTATTGCAATGTCTGTTGGAGTCTCATTGACGTTTGTCACCACAACAACGACAGTTTTGCTGAATGCAAGTCCACCTTGATCTTGGGTTGTGACATTCAGTGAATAAGACGACTTGTTTTCAAAATTGAAGGATGTTGATGCCAGAAGAGTGTTTCCAGAAATCGAAAATGCAGATGCGTCGGAGCCACTCAAAGAATAGGTGAAAGTGCTGCCTGCATCGACGTCGGAGGTGCTGAGGGTTGCCACCGTTGCACCGATCAGATTGTTCTCTGCGATCGAAGTTGATGATAGGCTCAAGTCTGTCGGCGCTTCGTTCACATTGGTCACTGAAATAACGAAAGCTTTCGTGAAGCTCAGGTTGTTCTGATCCTGTGTCGTGATACTGATGGAATAGCTGGTCTTGGTTTCATAGTTGAAGCTGGCTGTTGTGACCAACGAGTTTCCGCTGATGGCAAACGATCCAGAATCAGTGCCTCCGACGGAATACGTGAATGTGTTGAGGGTGTCCTGGTCTGTGCTTGTGAGGATTCCCACCACTGTTCCAGTTGCCTGGTTTTCCTGCAGGGATGTTGCAGAAAGTGCGATATCGGTTGGCGCCTCGTTGATATCGTTGACATTGATTGTAAAGTTTTTTGTATGGCTCAATCCGTCTTGGTCTGTGCTTGTGACTGCAAATGTGTACGACGATTTGGCTTCAAAATTGAACGATTGCGCTGCGAGCAGGTTGGCTCCTGACAAGTTGAAGGATGCTGCATCTGCTCCAGAGAGTGCGTAAGTAAAGGTGTTGGATGCATCAACGTCTGAAGTCGTGAATGTTGCCACCAAAGAACCTGGAATGTTGTTCTCGTTGACCGACGTATTCGAGATGGAGATGTTGTCTGGTGCTTCGTTGACGTTTGTGACCACGACAATAAAAGGTTTGCTGACCGACAATCCGCCTTGGTCCGTCGAAATGATATCGAAGCTGTATGAGAACTTCGTTTCGAAATTGAGTGGTGCAGAGGTCACAAGTGTGTTGCCCGAGATGCTGAAAGCCTCTGCGTCTGTTCCACTCAAAGTGTAGGTAAAGTTGCTCGCCGCGTCTTGATCCGTGGTGGTAAGCGTGCCCACCAGAGTTGAGTTGCCGACGTTCTCGGCGATTGAACTGTTTGAGATGGTTATATCGCTTGGTGTTTCATTGATGTCGTTGACGTTGATGACAAAGCTTTTTGTAAAGGCGAGTCCGCCTTGGTCCTGGGTTGTGATTGTGATGCTGTAGTTGGCTTTGCTTTCAAAGTTAAATGATTGTGCAGAGTAGAGCGTGTTGCCGGAAATCGAAAAGGCAGCCGCATTTGTTCCGCCGAGGCTGTAAACAAATGTGTTGGCCGCATCGGGGTCGGACGTTGACAGATTTCCGATGGCGGTTCCTGGCGCGAGATTTTCGTTGATGTTGAGGCTGGTGGATGAAATGTCGACCGGATATTCGTTGACGTTTGAAATGTTGATTGTCACATTTTTACTGTAGGTCAAGCCCCCCTGGTCCTGGGTTGTGACGTTGATAACATAGGTGCTCTTGATTTCATGATTGAAAGAAACTGCTGCCAAGAGTTGGTTTCCACTGATTGAGAATGATGTTGCATCGATTCCGGAGACTGAATAAGAAAAAGTATTGTTCGCATCCGGATCGATGGTCGTGAGGTCTGCCACCACGGCACTCAAGGCGTTGTTTTCTGGAATCGAATTTGCAGACAGGACCACGTCGATAGGTGACTCATTGACGTTTTGACCGTTGATTGTGAATGCCTTTATAAACTGCAGATTTCCTTGGTCTTTGGTTGTAATTGTGACCGAGTACGACTGAACTGCCTCATAGTTGAAACTTGCCGACGTTCTCAGGGTGTTTCCGACTATGGAGAAGCTGGTTGCATCGGCTCCACCCAGAATATACGTGAAAGTGTTGCCGGTGTCTGGGTCGTCGGTTGAAAGAGTCCCAACGATGGTTCCAACTGGCTGATTTTCAGCAACAGTGGCGTTTGTAATGTTGATATTGATGGGAGCCTCGTTCATGTTCATCACTGCCACAGAAAAATTCTTTGAAAATGAAAGACCGTTCTGGTCCTGTGCGGTGATGGTAAAAGAGAAACTTGACTTGCTTTCATAGTTGAAGCTGATGCCAGCGGTAAGAGAGTTTCCGGAAAGATTGAATGCTGAAGCGTCCGTGCCGGAAAGCGACCATGAAAAGGTATTCAGTGCATCGGGATCCACAGCCGTGAACAAACCCACCGCGGCGCCAATGTTGTTGTTTTCAGAAATCGTTGAACCACTGAAGAGTATGTCGATTGGAGATTCATTCACGTCTGTCACCGCAATGATGAATGACTTTGTGAAAGTGGCGCCTTGGTTGTCTGTGGATGTGACGGAGATGTTGTAGTTGTTTTTGGATTCGAAATCGAATGATGAATTGCTTTTCAGCAGCGATCCGAGAATTGTGAAAGATCCTGCATCCGGACCACTCAGACTGTAAGTGAACGTATTGCCGCCATCGGGGTCGGTTGTTGACAGTCCGCCAATGAGTGCTCCGGAACTCTGGTTTTCAGGGATGCTCGCATTTGCCAGTGTGATGTCGATGGGTGATTCATTTGCGTCCAAAATCGTGATGACAATGTTTTTACTGGTTGTCAGACCACCCTGGTCCGAACTTTGGACTGTCAAATTGAAGGAATTTTTTTCTTCAAAATTAAAAGTTTGAGCAGTTGCCAGCGTGTTTCCGGAAACAACAAAAGCCGATGCGTCTGGACCGGAGAGTGTGTAGGTGAATGTGCCACTGAAATCAGGATCGCTCGTCGAGAAGCTGCCAACGGATGTACCAACCGGAGAATTTTCTGTGACTGCGCTGGTACTCAACGAAATGTCGGTGGGTGTCTCGTTGACGTTCAACACGGAAATTGTGAAATCTTTCGCAAATGAAAGTCCGTCCTGATCGGTCGTGGTGAGACGGATGGAGTAGCTGGCCTTGATTTCAAAGTTGAAGGCAACACTGCTGAGAAGCGAATTGCCAGCGATGCTGAATGCTCCCGCGTCAGGACCAGAGAGTCCGTAAACAAAGAGATTCGCTGCGTCGACGTCGGTTGTTGAAAGGGTGGCAACCATCGTTCCAGACGGTTTGTTCTCCTCGATCGAATTTGAGCTCAGCAAGATATTGCTGGGTGATTCGTTGACATTCATGATGTTGATTTGAAAGTTCTTTGAGAACGCAAGACCACCCTTGTCTTGTACCGTGACGGAAAGGATGTAGCTTGATTTGGACTCATAATCAAAGACTTCTGCAGTCGAAATACTGTTACCTGTCACGGTGAAGCGATTGGCATCTGGTCCACCGAGGCTGAAGGTGAAAGTGTCAACTGCATCCGGGTCGATAACCGATATTGAGCCAATAAAGCTTCCGGTGCTGCTGTTTTCGGGAATGATCGCATTCGAAAGTGCAAGATCAACAGGAGGCTCGTTTTGATCGAGGATGTTGACTACGAATGGCTTTGAGAAAGACGCGCCGCCCTGATCGGTTGCAGTGAGTGTGAACATAAAGAATGGCTTGACTTCAAAATTGAAGGCCTCTTTTGTTTTCAGGAATGGACCGTCCACTTCGAAAGCGGAAGCATCGCTGCCCGAAAGTGCAAATGTGAAAGTGTTGGACAAGTCCTGATCTTCTGCCGAAATTGTCGCGACAATCGTTCCCACGGCAACGCTCTCGGGAACAGTATTTGCGGACATCAGGATATTGTGTGGGGGTTCATTGATATCGTTGACAGAGATGGTGAAGGCCTTGGAATAACTGAGCCCTCCCTGATCAGTCACGGTGACATCAATCGCGTAGGACTGCTGGGTTTCACGGTTGAGCACAGCTGCAGTCACAAGATTTGCACCAGAAACAGCAAATTTGTCTGAATCTGTACCCGAAAGGGAATAGGTGAAGGTATTTGAAGTATCAGGATCAGCTGTTGAAAAAGCTCCGATGGTGGTGCCGATGGGGCTGTTTTCGTCGATGTTGAAATTGGAAAGGGAAATATTCGTTGGTTCCTCATTTACGTTTGTTATCGCCAACGAAAATGTCCTTGAGACAGAAAGTGTGCCTTGGTCCTGTGAGGTGACAGTGATCGAGAAGGTGTTTTGTTCTTCGTAATTCAAAGGTGAGTCTGCAATGATTGAGTTGCCGACTATTTTGAACATCCCACCATCGGTTCCGGAAAGTGTATACGAAAATGTGTTTGACGCGTCGGGATCTGTTGTCTGGAGTGTCCCAATCACGGTTCCTGAAACGCTGTTTTCAGGGATCGAAATTCCAGAAAGCGTAATGTCGGTGGGACTTTCATTTATGTTGGTGATTTGCACCTCAAAGGATTTCGTAAAGGTGGATCCACCTTTGTCGGTTGTCGTGATGCTGAAGCTCAGGGAGTTTTTGTCTTCAAAGTTCAAAGCAGCCGATGTTTTGAGCTGATTTGATTCCACGGTGAGGGCAGCTGAATCGGGACCACCGACGCCGTAGGTGAAAGACTCTCCCTCGTCCGGATCAGTTGAGAACAGCAGGCCGATGACACTTCCAGGGGGAAGGCTTTCGGGTATCGTGGAATTTGTCAGGCTGATGTTTGTAGGCGATTCATTGACGTCCAGCACGGCGATAGTGAAGCCTTTGTTGATGGAAAGGTTTTCATCATCACTGCTTGTAATCACGATGTTGTAGATTTGCTTTGCTTCAAAGTTGAATGATTCTGTTGTCGAGAGAATGTTGCCGTTGATGGAAAACGACGCGGCGTCCTGGCCTCCCAACGAATATGTGAACGTTCCGTTCGTGTCCGGGTCGGACGTCGAAAGATATCCAACGACAGACTGTGCCGCCGTGTTTTCTGCGATTGAATTGGATGAAAGTTGAATATTCGTGGGCGATTCATTCACATTGCGAATAGTGACGGTCACTGTTTTTGTAAATGTCAGCAGTCCTTGGTCATATGTGGTCACATCGAAATTGAAAGTTGAGCGTTGTTCGAAATTGAACACCGTGTTTGTGATCAACGAATCGCCATTAATTGCAAACAATGGGGCGTCATTGCCAGAGATGGTGTAGGTGAAGGTGCTGTTCATGTCCTGATCGGTGCTTGTCAGGGTTCCAACAGGTGACCCGAGAGGAAGATTTTCATTTATCACGTTGTTTGACAAAGCAAGATTTGTAGGAGCTTCGTTGACATCAGCAATCGTGATTGTGAAAGGTTTTGTGAACTGAGCGCCGCTCTGGTCTGTGGTTGTGACGTTGACGAAATACAGGGTCTTTGTTTCAAAATCGAAAAGCTGGCTGGTGATGAGATTTGGTCCCGCAATTGCAAACGCCCCGGCATCTGCTCCGCTGAGCGAGTAGGTGAAGAGATTGGCATTGTCGGGGTCGCTTGTGGAAAATGCTCCCACAGGACTTCCTGGGAGGGCATTTTCAAATAAAGTCGAGTTGGTCAAATGGATGTCGTCTGGCTGCTCATTGATGTCGTTGATGTTGATTTGAACGTTGACTATATAACTCAACCCTTCCTTGTCTTGGGTCTTGAGCGCAAGACTGTAGATGGATTTGTTCTCGTGGTTGAAGAGTGCATCCGTCTTCAGGAGGTTGCCTTCAATCTTGAAATATTGGGCATCAACACCCCCCACTGTATAACTGAATTGCTCGTTCGCATCCTGGTCGGTTGTGCCTAAGATTGCCACTTCCGTTCCCACAGGCATGTTTTCATCAACACTGCTTTTGCTGATTGTAAGGTTTGTCGGCGGCTCGTTGATGTCGGTTACCTTGATTACAAAAGTTTTGTTGAATTTCGCTCCACCCTGATCAGTGGTCGTCACGGTGATACTGTGGTTTTGCGCGGATTCATGGTTGAGAGCAACCGATGCAAAAAGCGTGTTTCCGGAAACAGTGAAAAATGCGGCGGAGCTTCCGCTCAGGGTATACGAGAATGTGTTGCCCAGGTCAGGGTCTACACTGCTGAACTGACCAACCGGTGTATTTGGGGCGTTGTTTTCGAAAACACTGTCGTTTGAAAGAGTGATATCCCGTGGGGCATCGTTGACCGGGGTGACGCTGACCGAAAATTTCGCCACGGTGTCTATGTCTTTGTCCGTCAGGGTCAACGTGATTTCTGCCTCGCGACCTGTGTTGACACTGTTTTTGTCTTGCAATGGAGTCAGGGTCACACTGCAGTTTTTGCTGTCGGCTCCACCGATCAGAATATTTGCGTCCGGAATCAATGCTTGATGATTGCTTTCCGCCGTCACGTCGTTGCAGGATATTTCGGAGTCAATGTCGTTGATGGTGAAGGCGATGGGTCCAAGAATGTTGTCTTCACTGACGGTTTGTGAACTGACACTTGTTTGGAATTGAGGCGCATCGTTGACTGGAAGGACAATGATTGACACAGGCACGAATTCTGAACAAAGCCCACCCTGGTCGCAGACCCTGTATGTGAATGTGTCGGTTCCATTGAAATTTCCCGCAGGGATGTATCTGACAAACCCACCTTCCATTGGATTTCCAATCGGCGATTCCAGGGAGCCATTCGCAGCCATCGTGACTTCATAGTTGAGATTTGTTCCCGCGTCGGGATCATTTGCCAATCGTAGAGGGATATCCAGCAGACCGTCCTCGTTCAAGGTGGCTTCCTGCCGGGAAGAGTCGATGACAGGGTTCTCATTGACGTTGCCCACAAGAATCGTGAATGATTTTTCAAAAGAGGCACCGGACTTGTCCACCACCATGAGAATGATGGAGTAGTTGCTTCTTGCTTCATGGTTGAAGGACACGTTGCTTGTCAGTTGAGTGCTGTTGCCTTGTGGAACCAGCGCGAAGTATTGCGCGTCGCTTCCTTTCAGTGAAAATGTATGGCTCTCCGCGGAGTCTTCGTCGGTTGCGGTAGCAAGCCCGATGAACGTCCCCACAACGTTGTTTTCCTGAATTGAGTTGGCGCTCAAGTTGATGGATGTGGGTGCTTCATTGACATTCTCGATCGAGATGGTGAACGATTTTGTGAATTCGAGGCCATATTGGTCTGAGGTTGTTATGGCAACTTCGTAGCTGTTCCGGATTTCAAAATTGAAAATCGATTTCGACACCAACATGTTGCCGTAGATTTGGAAGGACTTTGCGTCGGGTCCTGAGAGTTTGTAGGTGAATGAACTGAATGCATCAGGGTCTGTACTGCTGATAGAACCCACCAGCGAGTTGATTGGCTTGTTTTCCTGCAGGAGAGTCGAACTCAATTGAATATCTTCCGGAGCTTCATTGACGTTCATAAGCTGGACAGTGAAATTCTTTGTGATTGAGAGCCCGCCGTTGTCTGTCGAGGTGATTTCGAAACTCAGGACAGGGTGAGTTTCAAAGTCGATTGGCTTCGAGGTTCTGAGAATGTTTCCTTGTATTGATAAAAACTCTGAATGTTGCCCTGAAATTGTGTAGGTGAAGGTGTCGGTTGGGTCTGCATCAATGGTGGACAACAAACCTATGGCAGTATTCGCCGGGCTGTTTTCATCAACGGTGTCTGCGCTCAGTTGAATGTCTGAAGGCGTGTCATTGATTGGTTTGACGTTTATGGTCATTGTTTGAACGTCGCCACACCCCGCAGGTTGCTGGTTGTCGCATACTTTGTAGGTTATTGAATCTGTCCCAAATTCGTTGAGTCTCGATGTATAGACCACGTTTCCCTTGGCTGGGGAATTTGCAGAATTGGTGACGTTGCTCAAGCTCCCAAGTCCTGGTTGATTCAGGATGACCCAGCTGAGAGGATCTCCATCCTCATCGAAAAATTCTCCCAATATGAGAGTTGTTGGAATGTCTTCATCGACGTCTTCGACCAGATTGGCTGGTGCCAACGTTTTTGGCCATGCATTGGGAACAATCACCGGCAGGCTTGGGGCAGGCGTCGACATGAGACCAAAGCCATCCATCACTCTCACCTCGCACCAAACTTCGGAGCCGCGAGGGACAAAGGTGTTCTTGAGTGTCATCGTGGTTTCTCCGGGAACCAGCACAACAGGTGATCCTGGAGCAGCAGCGCGTGTAAACCAGGTATAAAATGATGCCCGGGTTTCTTTTGGACCCAGGATGCAGGTGGCTTCACTGTTTGGTAAAAATCCTCTTCCTGCCACAACAAGTGAAACGGTGTCTTGCATTATGGGACGATAGATTGTCTTCGAAAACGTGCTTGAACAGACGGTTTTATAGACTTTGTGGCAGAGCCTGAAGGAATACTTGTCCATAAGCTCAAAATTTTCAGCTGGACGATACGAAGGAGGGTTGCTGTTCAAATCCAGTTGTCCCGACGAAGGTTCTTTTTCAACAACGAACAACCAGGTTCCCAGACTTCCGTTGTAGTAGCCATCGAGTGGATTCAAATTTGGAACTTCGGTTGGGATTATGTTCTCTGAAGTGACTGAGACAACCATGTCGGTCGGCGTTTGTTTTGTGGTTTGCAGAAGTGACACCGCCCAATCTTCTGCTGCATCCACGACGCCCGCTTTGTCTATCTTTCCTTCGTCGAGTGCTCCGGTCAGGAGTTTCGCCATTGAAACGGCCTGAAGTGCAACGTTCAGAGCCACCTTCTCAAGCATCTTTGTTTCAATCGGGCCACTTTTCTCGATTTCGGCTGCTGCTGAACGGGCCACGGGGACAACAACGGTGAAGACGTCGATGCTTACGGACTTGACGATGTCCTCGAATTTGTTTGAAAGCTCTTTTTGAACCTCGTTGACGCTCGCCGCCATACCGAGTTCCAAACCAGCACCGCGGGCTGCGGTGGAAAGGATCTCAATCGAGTTTTCCAGTTTTTCGAGACTGGTCTTGGAGACAACTGAATCAAGTTCAAGCGGCTGCAATGCCAAGGAAGCCCCCTGGACTTGACTGCGGCTCAATTTGCCCATCAGTTCCGGACCGTAGAAAGTCGCAAGCTCGCGGATGTTCCGCAATCTCTTCCAGAAGCGGGATGCGTCCTGCTTTTGCACTGGCAAGAGAACAAGGCTCAACTGCAATCCAGACAAAGCGATTCTGGCCTTGTTCTCGATGATGTCCTTGCGGTCGTTGACGTCTGAAAGAAGCTTTTCCATCTCCGACATTTCGGAAGGCGTCAGACGTCGGCTCACGCTGGAGTAGACCGCCTGTATTTCCGGAACTTCGGATGCGTACCTGTCAAGAATCGACGAAGAGGGCAAGTTGCTGGCAGGACGTTTGCGCGCGGCGCCTTGTTGTTGGGTAGGCAATCCATTGCAGGCAACGAGCAGCAGGACCGGCAGCATTCTTGGAATGAACCACCGGTTGATCAGCTTTACAATTGCTTGCAAAGCTCCCATGCGTGTCTCCAATTGCACCCGCAATGTTCTGGAACGTGTTACGTTAACCAACGCACTGCGAATTTCTGTTCCAGTCAGCAATCCGATGCACACCTTTTGGTGAATTCCATCTCCACCGTAGAGTGGGATCGGAGCACTCTAACCCTATGAGACATCATCGGTTTTAAAGTGACTTTTATGACCGGTTTTTAGCGAGAAAGGGTCAATGCAAACGACAAGGCAGAAGGTGTCGTGTTTAATCATGAGTGTTTTCGGCGGGATGGCTTTTGTCCCTGACAAAGCCATGGCACAACAGCCTGTCATTGTTGCTGAAATTGGTAAAACGAACAATGCGATTAGAAATGTAATTCATCTCAGTATCTTGATTGATGAAAAGCTGTTTTCCGACAAGTTATGTAAAGAACTTGGTGCAGCCCTGGAAGGAGCCAAGGCTCCCTGGAACTGGGGACTGGGACAGGTCAAGGGCTGCTATCACCTGAGCAAAGCTCCTTCAAAAATGGACGATCTTTTCGACTGGCATTTGCTGGTTCGGGCGGTTGATTCCGGCCTTGCCATCGAATTGTGCCGACCATCCTCGGACATGCTTGCACAAAACAAAATTTGTTTTGCCGGTTTCAAATTTCAAAAGGTGGATCTGAAACCATCTGCACTTGCAGACAGTCGATTTGCACTTCTTGTTGCTGCTGGACTGCTCGAGCAAACCCCAATATTCATGAACAACCCAAAGGTGAATCCGCGGCGTGTTCGCTTCGACAAGCGTCTGCCGCGTGAATTGCAAAAGTCGGTGCGCTCGGTGCCGGTTGACGTTGAATTCAAAAACGATGCACTGGAATTGAGCATCTTTCCTGCACCTGAAGAGCAGGAAAAAAAAGCATTCATGAATTTTACACTTTCGCGACAAGTGCGACGTGCCATGTATGAAAAACATCTGAATGAACTGCTGAAAAGCGGTGTTGGCGATGGCGACAAGGCTGTTGAAGCAGTGCCTTGGGTGCCACCGCTGCAACAGGAGAATTCATCCATAGAGAAAAGCCAAAATAAAAAAACGACTCAAATTGAATCCCCAGGCTCTGAAACCACTCCCATCACATTTGATGTCGAGATTGCCGCAGAACTCTTCAGCAAAGAGTCGTGTCATATCTTTCAATCATTGATGGACGTCGGAATTGGTCCCTGGTTTCTGAAATTGGGCGACTTTTCGTCTTGTCGAATCAAGGCGGCATCAAATGCAGCAACCGTGGAGTTGAACAATTGGAAAATTGTCGTTGAATCCGAATCGGGCGAATTGGACGCTGCCATGTGCAGGCCCTTGCGGGCGGGTGATGATCCCGAGTTTGTTTGCTATGCACAATTGAAAATCAAGAATCCCAGTGGTTTCTTTGCAGCCATGCGGGATGTGCGCTTTGTCGCCCTCTTGCTCGGATATCTTTATGAGCTCGCGCCTGTGTCTGCGTATGCAGCCTTGGATTCTCCACCAGGAGGACGCGACAAAAGATTCCCCGATGAGCTTTCGGAACCTGCAAAACTTCGGCCCATGGAATTGAACTATGTGAAGGGAGGTCAATTCTATCGGCTCGTCGAACTTCGAAAAGAAGAAAAACACAAGCATCAGGGCAAACGGGTTTTCTGGTCAAAACAGAAAACATTCAAAATTCGACAAGAGCAGTTCATCTCCGCCCTCAATTCACTTGCCAATGAAATCAACCTGGCCGGAAGTGACTCAAAAAAAACCGTGGAGACGGTGAAGGCGGATCAATCACCGCCAACCGATGTACCTGAAAGCGCGGCAAAACCCCATAAAACAGAAGGCGCGGCTGAACAAAAAAAACACGCAACTCCTCCTTCGGCGTCCGCGGTATTCCCGGCTTCGCAGATTTCACGGGACGCACAAATGGCAGAAGAAACACGCTTGAAGGCTTCAAAAGCAGCGGCAGCTGCCAAGGAATCAGCGATGAAAGCAGACGCCGAGGCACGCGAGGCGGCTGCCCAGGCAGCGGCAGCGAAGTCATATGCCGCCGCCCAGGAGGCAGCAGCGCGTGAGGCTGCAAAGCGTGAGGCAACTGCCAAGGAAGCTGCAGCAAAAGAGGCCGCAGCGAGAGAGAAGGCAGCCCGGGAAGCTGCTCAGGAATACGCCCGTCAGGCGGAGCGGGATGCAGCGATCAAGGAGGCGGTCGCAAAGGCCAACGCAGCACGTGAAGCCGCCCAACGTGCAGAAGCTGCTGCACGTGCTGCGGTTGCTGCAGCGAAATTGGTGGCTCCCAAGGATGACGTTGAGGTCCTGGAAGAACAGATTCCTGCCGCAGAGGAATTGCAGGTGGAATCAGCGCGCAAGGACTTGCGGTTTTTTGTTGCTGGACTTCCTGTGCAGGAAACCTACAGGGATAAATTGCCGGCTCTCTTCAAACTCGGTTTTGATTCCGGATTGTGGAACAATGATGCGTTCAGTATTGGTCTTTGGGCTGATTTTGGCAGGACGTTTTTTATCCAGAGATTCCAACCGGAAGTTGTTCCAAATGACGTGGATGATCCAGATTCGGTTGCTTCACAGGTTGCCATCGGTGAGCGTGCGCAGTCCAGGCTCGGATTGTCTCTCGCCACCAGCTCACAATTCAGCAACAATCTTCTCGGTCTTTCAGTGCTGGTTGGTTCAGTCAATTTCACCTCAAAATGGGATTATGACCGAACCCTTCTGCTTCAGGCGTTGGGTCAGGTGGATGGCACGGCCACGACGGCGGGTGTGAAAGTATCGTTTGCCCCGGTTCAGGCTTTGGGTGGTTTTGTTTTCGATCTTGGCGCCGATTTCATTTCGGGCAGGGGATTGAATGGCAACACGTATGCTGTCGATCTCGGTTGGCGATTTCTGAATTATTCCGGAAGCCCGGTGAGAAGACGGATTCGAGCGAAATTCGATTTTATCACTTCCCTTCAAATACTCGCCGTCAAGGCCAACAGTCTTGTTGATGGTGTTCCGGATGTCATCAACAGCACCTCTGCAGCTCTTGGCGTGCGCATTGGTCTTTTGTGAATTTATTTGATGAAGCTTGAGAGTGCAGTTGCAAGGTCGTTGACCTGACTCACACGGCGCACGCGTTCTGCCGATGCGGTCACCTGTGTCATGAACGCTTCGGGATTGCCCGATCCACTGGTCATTCCCGCCGCTCCCAGTAGAATTCCAAAAACACGATCCGGAAAGACGGTTCGAAGTTCCGCTGCTGCATTGATTGGCAGCGGCATGTCGGTCGGATAACCGTCAGTGAAAATCAATACGCTTGCGACTTTCTTCGGCGAGGACTGAATCAAGTTCACGGCATTTTGCCTTGCCACGTTGAACGCCTGCGAGATGTTGGTGTTGCCATTCGCCTTGCAAATGTATTGTCTGTACTTTGCATCGAATTCGACGTCGCTGAGTTGCAGGAATCCATCATCCGTACCGACAAAAGTGGCGCTGGAGCTGAAAATCGTCAACGACAAGCGTGCCTCGGGGTTGGTGCCCAACGTTTTGCGAAGATCGCCGAAAAAAGCCTTCAGAGCTTCGATTCTGGTGCAATTCGGGTCGTTTTGGCCGAGCGAACCGGAAACGTCGATGATGGCATGGAGGTCGAGGCTCAGGCCCGGTGCGGCGATTTTGTTTGGAGGCGCAGAGCCCAAGGACTCTACAGAGGATGAACTGTTTGTCTGCGGGGTGCTGTCTGAACTTTTGCTGGTTTTCAGTGTGCTGTCTGAACTTTTGCTGGTCGTTTGGTCAGCCTGAAGTCCCTCGTTTCCTGCCTTCGGTGGCTTGGGAGTCGGGTTTCTGGGAGCAGACGAATTGAATGTTGGAGGCGCGCACGAGATCGCGCACAATGACAATGCCATCGACAGTGATTTTAGAAGCATGATTCCCCCAATCCGTCAGAGTATCGGAAATAATGTCGCCAAATTTTACGAATATTTTTTTGTGACGTATTATTGGTGTGTTGTGTTGTCGAAAATTGAATTTTGGGGTCTCTTTGGCATGCCTCGGATTTCGCGGATCTGTTTGCTGTTTTGCTTGATCTCGCCTGCAGCAGGAACAAGCGTCTTGGCTGCACCCCAGGCGCAACCCAGGCTTGTGGTTCTGATAGTGGTGGATCAAATGCGGGCCGATCTCATTGAGCGGTTTGCTCCTGCGTTCAAGAAGGATTCCAGCGGTCGAGCGACAGGATTTCTTCAACTGAGAGCACAGGGAGTCGAATTCACCCAGGCGCGAACAGCGGGTGTTCCATCCGTGACGGCAGCCGGGCACGCTGCGCTTTGCACCGGGGCCAACCCGGGTCGCAATGGGATTGTTGGCAATGACTTTTTCGACCGCAACAAACGCGAGGAAATTGAATCGACCTTCGACGACGGGGCAAAACCTGTTGTCACGGCCGATTTGAAAAAGTCGGATCCACTGTCGAATGTTCCCACGTCGGCGAGCAGTGCGCGTCTGCTCAAGGTTCCATCACTTGCGACTGCTTTGCATTCAGCCTCGAGAGGCACCAGCAGGACTGTTTCGCTTTCACTCAAAGATCGTGGTGCGGTTTTTTGTTCCGGCAAGAATTCGGTGGGGACCTACTGGTACGATTCCGTGACCGGAGGCATGTCGAGCAGTACTGCCTTTGCAAAGGTATTGCCCGGTTGGGTGGATGATTTCAACAGACGACACGTCAAAATTCGAAAAGTGGATTGGACACCGATATTCTCGTTGCAGCAAATGCAGCAACTGCTGGTTGATGAAAAATACAAGTCTGCACTTCTGGTTCGAAGTCCCTTGTCCAAAAGATTTGGACAAGGGCTGCCCTACACATTCCCACAGGAAAAAGAGCAAGCTGCTGCGGCCCGAAATTTTTTCCAGTACACTCCAGCAGCGTCGGATTTTCTGGTTGATTTTGCCGTCGAATCGATTCGTCAGGAGCGTCTGGGCTGCAGATCACGGCAACAATCCAAGCCCTGCCTGCAGGGTGTTTTTCCCGATCTCTTGACCATCAGTTTTTCAACTCCCGACCTTGTGGGACATGCCTTTGGTGGTGAGAGTCCTGAGCTGATGGACTCCTACGTCAACCTCAACCGCAGTCTGGCGCGCCTGATCGATGAAGTCGAAAGATTGTTTGGCAAGGACAAGGTTTTGTTTGTTCTTTCTGCTGACCATGGAGTTCAGCCACTGCCTGAAGTCCTCGCTGCACAGGGCAAAAAGGTGGAGCGGTTGAAGGCAGATGTCGTGGTCGCCGCCCTCGAAGCTGAGCTTTCCAGGTTGTTGGGGCAGGGTCCTTGGGTGGAAACCATCAGTACATCCCAGATTTACTTCAATCATGGGACAATGACTTCGAGAAACATCAATCCCGGTCGGTTGTTTGAATTGGCAAAAGGAATTCTTCTGAAAACGCCGGGCGTGCGCGATGTTCTCGGTGAATCCGAAATGATCGCAGGCAAGTCTCTTGAGGCCAGACTTTATCTCAGGGGCCATGACTCCACGCGTTCTGGAGACCTCAAAATTCTCACCCAACCCGGTTGGCTTTGGGGAAACTACAACGCAGCCAATCATGGCACGGCGTATGATGATGACACCCGAATTCCCGTGATTTTTTCGGGTTGGACGGTGAAAAAGGGCAGGGCAAACAATCAGGAATTTTTTGCCGACGACGTTGCTCCCACGATTCTTGGTGTACTTGGACATGCGGTCCCATCATCCATGACAGGACGATCATTCGCCCGTGAAGTCAGCCCCTGAGCCGGTTGTCGGCTGATTTTTCCCACTCAATTGCCTCTGACTTGTGAAATAATCAAATTCGATATGATTGGGAATTCGGGAAAGTGTTTTTCCGGATTTTCATGAATCCCCAGAGGATACACGCATGTTGAAGAAAACTGTTGAATCCCTGGCACGCGAGTTGGACTCCGAGCGGCTTGGCAATGTGCGGCGGCTTGCGTTGATTCGGCTCTGCTCTGTCTCAGCATTCTTTATCCTTCATCTGGTGTTGGGTTGGGGGTTTGGGATGGTGACTTTTCGCGGCAAGGAAGTGATGTTCATCTGCTACTTGCTGCTCAGCTTTTTGTTGTTGTTGGCTTCCCGACAAAGCACCTCGGTTCGAAACGCAAGCACATTTGCAATTCCGTTGCTGGATCTTCCGTTCACTTTTTTGATTCTTGAGCAATGGGCACGCGACAAGGGCATCCAGGGACAAATATCCACCGGGCTTCTCGGCTTGTCGTTCATGATGTTCTTCATCAACTTGTCGGGATTTTATTTTAGCAGATGGCAGTCTTTTATCACTGCACTCGTGGCAATCGTCCTGACGGTCGAACTTCATTCGGAAACAAAGGTTCCCGAAGACTCGCGCTTTGTGGCTGTTCTTCTGCTTGTCGCAGCGGTTTTTGCGACACACATCAAAGCCAGTAGGCTGCATGTGCTGGTCAAAAGGTCATTTGATGAGCATGTGAAGCGGGAAAAGTTGACGAGATATTTTTCGCCTTCGGTGGCGCAACTGCTGCAAGCCAACCAGGAGGATCTTCCGCAGAGTGGTCGTGAACTTGATGTCACGGTTCTTTTTGCAGACATTCGTGAATTCACCAAGATCAGTTCTTCGATGTCGGGCCAGGATGTGGTCCGACTCCTCAATGAGGTTCATGAATGTCTTGTTGGCTGTATTTTCGAAACAGGCGGGACTCTGGACAAATACATTGGCGATGGAGTCATGGCCTATTTTGGGGCGCCGGTCTGGAATCCGCGGCATGCTGACATGGCAGTCGAATGTGCCATGAAAATGCGGCACGCGTTGGCTGAACTCAACAAGGTTCGGCAAGGCCGAGGCGAAATGGAATTGAAGATCGGCATTGGAATTCATTCAGGCGTGGCTATTGTTGGCGACGTTGGCGCAAAATTCCGGCGTGAATTCACTGTGGTTGGCGACACCGTCAACACCGCATCAAGAATAGAATCACTCACCAAAAAACATGGAGTCGATATCCTCGCCAGTGAAGATGTAAGAAAACGACTCAGTGACAGTGCGTTTCTTGTTTTTCAGGCGGACGATGTTCTGCGTGGAAAGAACACAACAATAAAAACCTATGCCGTGGGTGCGGCAATCTGATATGATTTTAATGCATATCAGATATCACAACAAATGCATTTAATTTATCTTTTGCAACCGATAGAAGCCTTCTCGTTGAACGCGGCCAAAGGTGGACCGTGTCTTCGAGGAGGTTGATATGTTGGTTCGTTTTTCTTTGATTTGTGCGTCTTTTCTTGCCCTCACGACTGTTGCGCCCTCGCCGGCCTTTGCCCTGACGGGTGGCATTTCCGACACTGAACCGAGGTTTTGTGCAGACATGATGTCCTCCGTCTATCATCCGGAGACGGGTGAAGAAGTCGTGACGAGGGATCTTTGTGAATACAACGATCTCATCGCTCAGGGATACCTCCCACAGAAGCCCAAAAAGTGCGCAAAGACATTTGGCTTCGTTTTGAACAAACAGAATGGTGATGTTGCCGAGTACAAGAGCTCCTGCGAACTGGAAGCACTGATGAGTGCTGGTTACACTCTTCTTTTGCGAAATCCACGCTGAGGAATTGGGGGACTGGCCTTTGGGTGGACATGCAGTGTAAGCTCGCTGCAACTCTTACCTGGAGGTCGTCCCATGAAGTTTTTCGCAAGTTCCATCCTCACCATGACTGCTTTTTTGTCTCTGAGCGGCTGTCGCGGTGATGAGCCTGCACGCCTTCAGTCGATGCACACCGTGGCTGTTGATTACATCTCGATCGTGGTCAAGAACTTGCGGGGGCCTTCTCTTCCCGAAAGAAAAACAAACATTTGTTATGCGGTTTTTGCTGGCCCTCAAGGCTTTCCTTCGGATCCCCGGGCTGTCGTTCTCAATGGCTGCAAGGATGTCACGAGTTCGATCGAATCTTTTCTGATTGAAAATCTTCCACCCTCAACGGATGGTTACGTTGTGAGCTTTTTCGAGGACATGAACCTCAATGGCAAGCTGGACACGCGCAACCTGTTTGGCATCCAGGTTCCCGATGAACCTTTTGGCTTCACGCAGAATCCTCCGCTCACAGGCGCTCCGACTTACGAAAAATGCAAAATCGTACCCACAAGAAATGGCGAAAAATTTGATATCGTCATGAAGAAGATTGGCGGAGGCTGATGCCTCGCCTTTCTTCGCGGTTGTTTTCAGTAATACAGCCTGCCTGAAGAATTGATGTTCTCTTTCTTGTGTCCGGGTCCCTTCCACGAGAGTTTCAGGGTTTTCTTCTTTTCATCCTGAAAGTATTCCAGCCGGATTTTTGTGAATCCACGTTCAAGTTTGATGCTGGCAGATTTTTCCTTTGCCGTATGCACACCGTCGAGATTGATCAACGGCTCGTCGTTCAGATAGAGTTTGCTGCCATCGTCCGATTTCAAGACGAATGTGTATTGCCCGGGCTGGTCGATTTTCACAAAACCCTCAAAAACGATCCCGAAATTCTTCTTGGCCGAGGCCATATTCAAATTCAGGTTCGCTGTGGTACCGCTGGACTTGGCCGCAAGAGAAGAAAAGTTTGGCAGCGATTTCCAATTGCCTTCAAAAAAGCTGTAACGGAGTCCTTTCTTGCTGGGTGGCGGTGGTTGTGGTCCAGGTGGAACCGAACCGTCCAGCTGGGCACGCGCGCCATCGACGTTGAGTTGGCGACTGCCCTCAATCTTGTCCTTCAAGTTGGCAAGGTATGCCGCACCGTTGAGGATTGAGTTTCGGATCTCGTGCATTGTTTTTCGTGGAAAAGAATCCCACAACACGGCCGCTGCACCTGCAACGTGGGGCGCAGCCATCGATGTTCCTGATAGAAGTTTGTAGGAATTGCCGGGAAAAGTGCTCAGAATCCCGCTTCCGGGAGCTGCAATATCGACCCCATCACCATAATTGGAAAAGCCGCTCAACAGGCCCGAGCCGGTTGTCGATGCCACGGAAATTACGTTGTCGAAGGTTTTTGAAAAATAGGCCGGGTACTCTGCCCTCGCAACAGAGCTGTTGCCAGCCGAAGCAACGAAAAGAGTCTGGGTCGTGTGTGCGAGCTGGATCGCGGTGGCCATCAACGCTGTGGTGGATGGTGATGCATAACTGTTGGAGAGAATCCGGGCGCCATTCGAAATGGCATAGACGACACCATCGTATGCAAGATTCCAGTCGCCCATTCCTGCATCATTGATAATCTTTACAGGCATGATTTTTGCATTCCATGCCACACCTGTGATGCCAGTTCTGTTGTTTCCGCGCGCGCCCAGGATGCCTGCGCAGTGAGTTCCATGGCCGTTGATGTCGGTGACCAGGTTGTTGTTGTCAACATGGTTCCAGCCGTTGACGTCATCCACATAACCGTTGCCATCGTCGTCAATCCCGTTGCCAGGCAATTCCCCGGGATTGGTCCAAAGTGATTCTCGCAAATCTTCATGGGTCAGTTCAACACCCGAATCGATGACAGCCACAACATGTTTGCCAGTTCCGGTGCCGTGATTCCATGCGAAAGGCATCTCAATGGTTTGCAGGTTCCACAATTCCGGCCAGCGGATGTCATTGGGAATGGATTTACGTTCCGTGGCAGCAATCACTTTGATTTTGCCATTGGGTTCCGAAAAAAGAACACCAGGCATGGAGTTGAGCTTGTTGAGAGTCTTGATCAGATCTTCAACGTTCTCTGCACCGACCTCCACCTTGACGACGTCAAAGAGTGGGTCGCTTTTTCCCAGCTTTTGATAAAGGCGTCGAAGATTCTTGATGTGATGTGGCGATGGCTTGAACTTCTTGACCGGGACATCCCCAATCGCAACGACATCTTCGGCAACAATCTTGTCGGAGAATTTCCGCACGTCTCCGCTTTTCAATTTCAATGGTGCAAGGCTTTGCCAATCGTCGCGCACCAGCAAACTCAATTCAACCATCTGTGGTGCCTTGCTGTCGACAGGAAAGCTGTTGGCAAGCGCCTCAGCTGCGACCACATCCGTCAGTGTGGACGCGTCGAGGTTCAGAATTTCTTCGGCAGACTCGGGATATGCAACGCTTTCCGGAAAAGACTCCACCAGCGGACTCTTCTTGATGCAGGAAGGAACGAGGAACGCACTCATGACAAACGATGCGATGGCTCGATTCACTTTTTCCTCCGAAAATTCCCGACGCCGCGGATGCCGCGATTCTTGTCTTTATTTTCGCAGAGTGGGGGGCTCGGGTCGAGTTCTGGCACTGGGTGTTCAGTTTGACGCACTCAAAAATGCCGGCGGTAAAAGCAGCTCGTTCAGCAGAGCTGCACTTTTCCGGGAAGTTCTTTCGAGTGGTCCAACTCTCCGTAATGAAATCATAAAACAGGGTTGATTTATTTTCGGACCAGAAAATGACGATACACCGATCGGAGGTGCAGCTTGGACAGAATCAAATTGGTCTCAACACTTCTTTTGGGTCTTTTCGTTTCTGCCTGTGGAGTCCGTTATTATCCTGTCCAGATCGATACGGCACAGCCTCCGAGTCAACCTGCGTCCTCCTGGAGTCAGGCAGACCCCAATTTCGACAGTCTTGGCAACAACATGTTTCGTGTTCCACCCGGAGCTTGTTCCATGGTTGCCAACATCCGGGACTTGCTGCCCATGGCACAGGGTTTTGGCTATTTTCAGTGTCGAGAGCTTGATTATGCGAGCGGCAGCTACTTCGTCGCAAAGATACAGTGTCGCAGGGATATCTGTATTTTGGTGACTCCCCGGACATTGGAATGATCGTGCTGCGACTCAAGACGCTGTCTGCGAAGACCGAATAATTCGGGAAAGATGTAGGAGGGGGCAATGAAAAGGCTAGGTTTTTTTGAAATTCAAGTCTCTGTTGGATTGATTTTCTCGCTCACAATGCTGGGCTGTGCCCAATCCAATTCTGAATCTGTCGAGTCCAGTCAGACGACCACCTGCGTGAATGGAATCTGCACAACCACCTCGTCGGAAACCAGAACTTCAAAGAGTGGCATCGGTGGCACGAATGTGAGTGTTTCACCAGGCGGCAATTCGAGCGTGGTTGTCACGGTGGGCGGAACTTCCTCCAGTTCGGGTGGAATCTCGCTCAGTCCATGCACGGTGCTCAACGCTCCACTTGGTGCCTGTGATGTTGATGGTGCTGACTATGTGCTGTCACCGAGGCATTTGGGCTGCACCTCGGCAGGCAATCATGCCTGGTCGTGCCAAGGCAGTTTTTCCGCAGCGCCTCCGTATGCCGTGGTGTCGTGCAGCACTGGATTCTCCGATTCCTGTGCCAAAATCGGCGTTATTTACTGAACGAAATATTTAGCCTCATTCAATAGCGATTGCTGGTTGGATTTTGAGCCGTCTGTTATTCCAAAGGTGGCTTTCCATGCTTTATTTTGAAGTCTTTTTTGCGGCTTTGTTTATTCCTGTGAGGTTCTTGAATTGGCTTGCAACATAATGTGAATTATCAAAACTGAAACCAAATGAGGAATAATGAGTAAAGTTAAAAGTGACTAATGTAATAGAAATAAATAACAATAAGTCTAAAGTAACAACGCTCACCTCTGTGTTTTAAAAAAATCCCGAAAAAACACGAAACGAAAGCATTTCCCCTCAGATCTTGTTCAAAGTTTTCCACAAAAAAACACAGGAAAACGAAAAAACAACTTTTTCACAACAGAAGTTTTGAACTGCGAAAAGCACGACACATTTCGGTACCTTTGCGATGCGCTGCAAGTGTGCAGCACATTACAAGAAAGGAACGAAATATATGAAAAACTTTACTATGCCTCGTGGATTTTGGGCTTTCGTTTTGGCTGCGCTTCCCGTGCTTTCGGCACAGGCCCAAACAGCACACTGGAAGGTGGAACGGGCTGTCGCCAATGGAACGGGATGCGTCATGGGCGGCGATACCGTTGTGATCGCAGCTGGTGATCAGATTCAATTTATTTTCTCGAACCTGGGCGTCGACCTTCCGGCAAACTCCGGACTGCCATTTGCGGCACGCAAGGCCTGCACCCTCGCAGTACCGGCGCAAATCGCCCGTGGATATTACGCCGCAAACCTGCAGCAAACGATTTATTACGGTGGTATCAAGAGTCCAGGAGCATCTGCGAGTATCGCAACGCAGGGAACCTTTTTTGGTTTGCCTGTGAATCCGCTGGTGGTGAGTCTCCCGTACGGGACGACCTTCAACAATCCGGCAGCTTTTCGCCAAACCACAAACGCATTCCTCGTTTCGGCCCCTGGACCAGCCATGTGGTGTTTGCCTGCCTTCAATCCTGAGGGATTGTACACGTCAAGGCTCGTTGTTCAAGGCAACAAGAACAGTGATACCCAGAACTTGTTGCTGAGTGCAGACCAATACGACATCAAATTTTATGCAACCATGGGCTGGTTGAGTTGTCCTGCAAGAAACTGAAGAGTTTCGGTTCCTTGAAGGCGGGATTTCCGAACCGTTGATGAGGATGGACCCTGCCATCCT
>JBMSQQ010000028.1:0-35404 GCA_049423385.1 Silvanigrellaceae bacterium
GTGAGCTTGTCAAACGCTCAGCGATTGTTCGTGAAAAACTTCAACATCAGGATATTTCACTCGTGACAGCAATCTATGGATTGAGCACGGGCCAGGTTGAGTTCAACATGTGGGATTTGGACTATTCCGGCCAGGCAGAAATCGACAACGTGCCTGTCATCGAGGCGGTTCCAGCCGCACCCAGGCGTCGGCGTGGAATGGCAGCGGGCCACTGATCTTACCCTTATCCCAATATTCAAGTCATCAGTCAGGTTCGACGCAACTTTGGCTCAATTTGTTGCGATTCCGATGAGCTCCGTTTAGGGTCATGAGACGGAGAATTCATATGCTGAAAAAAATCATTTCGATTCTTGCGGTAGCATTCACGACCATTGCTGTTGCTGGCGATGCATTCAATCCCTGGGAAAGCATAACGACTCCCTCGAGCGGGACTCACGAGATTTTTGGCGGATACAATGATGGCTGCGTCAGGGGAGCGCTGGCACCTCAGGAAACCGGCGTGGGCTATCAGTATGTGCAGTTGTCGAGAAACAAATTCTGGGGGCATCGTTCTGCAAATTCGTTTGTCGAAGACCTTGGAAAGAAACTCAGACCAACCGGAATTTCGTTTCTTGTTGCAGACGTCTCGATGCCACGCGGGGGACCATTCACCTGGGACCACGCAAGTCATCAGGTTGGCCTCGACATTGACATTGAATATCTTCTAGACCCCAGAAGCCTGCAGAGACCTCTCACAGCTGAAGAGCGCGAGAGGCTGCCCAAGTATTATCTCGCCGACACCGATGCGAATGAGGTGATTCGGGAAAACTGGAGTGAAAAGCATGTGGCGATGTTGCGCGCTGCAGCAGAGGACTCACGGACGTTGATGATTTTTGTTCACCCGTCGATCAAGCGAAAAATTTGTCAAACGCCTTCAAACCGACAGCCCTGGTTGGCGAAAATACAGCCCTGGTGGGATCACCATGAGCATTTTCATGTTCGCCTCAAATGTCCTGCCGATGGCAGCAGTCCAAACTGTCGTGCGAAGGCAGAGCCAACCGAGATTGGCTGCGACAGCGAGGAATTGGCTTGGTGGTTTTCGGATGAGTGGCGCAGAATGTACGAAGCCCGCAAGAAGTGGCAAAAAGACAACCCGAATCCGACACCGGAGCCTTTGCCAGCACTTCCATCGCAGTGCCAGACCATCCTGAAGGACAATGGAATCCGTTGACAGAGAACTGCAATGGGTCCTCGAGTCGCCGATGTTTTTTTCGGCGAATTCGGCACACGTGTCAGAATTCGAAGAAAGCGATCAAACGAAAATCCAATTGCCTGGTCCCCTGGTGTCAAACAACAGGTTTGCGCATCTCTCCACAGCTGAATCGAAATTGCTTTTGCCGAACAACTCCATGCGGAGTGAGTGCGTTGATCGGTTGAAGATGGAACTTCCCGGACTGACATCGGGTCGGCTTGGATTGCGATTCGAACTGTTTTTGAACTGTGTTCTCAGGACTCGCTACGGTGATGAGAACGTCCTGTCACGGGTCCCGGTGCGCGAAAGGTATTCCGATGGATCGGAAAAAACCTGGGGAGAATTTGATTTCCTGATTCGAAATTGTGAGACGGGCAACATCGAGCACTGGGAATCTTCGATTAAATTCTATTTGCAAATCCGATCGTCGCCGGCATGGAAATGGTGCTGGGGCCCTGGCGTGAAAGACAGACTCGATCTCAAAGGCCGAAAAACATTTCTGCAGCAACTGGCATTGTCTTCGACCGAGCTTGGGCAAAAATCGATTCCCGAGGATTGGAGAAAATGGCCTTTGTTGAAAAGGGTCTTTGCAAAAGGAACAATTTTCTATCGTTGGTTGCCCGAGGTTGAAGAACTTGACGAAATGTTGGCCAGTGCCGTGCTTCCCAACTCCTTGTCAGATGATCACCTGAAATCATGGTGGATTGCGGCTGAAGACTTTGGGGCATTGAGGGCTCGATTTGGACAATTCCATGTTGCTGCAACGCCACGCAGATTTTGGATGATTGGTTTGCCTGTAGAATCCACTCCCATTGACTCTTTTGAGACATTTGATGATTTCGAAAAGAATCTTCAGCATCGGCTTGTTGAGGTCAGTGCGCGCCAGGAATGCCTGCATGTTGGTTTCTATCAAACCGGAAGTCCAGCAAGTCTTATTGATGCAGGTTTTGTAGCAGGATCACACTTTATTGATGCGCTCAAAAGACTTGAGCCGAACCGCGGTTGAAACGAAGAGTTGCAAAACCAAACAACGTCTTGAATATTGTTTGCCAAAATTCTACCTTCTTTTGCAGATTGCTGTGTCAGGATGAATTGTCATGTCGGATGCTGGAATTTCAAGGCAGGCTGTTCGCTGGTTGTCTCGCGTCAGCTACGGCTTGAACCAAAAAATGATTGAAAGATTTGTTGGACTGGGCACAAGCGATGCACAGCGATGGTCAGCCTTCCTGAAGGAGCAATTGCAATCCGGGAATTTCTCCGATCCCGACACTGAATCTCGAATCCAGGCACTTTCTTTGACGACCTTGCAGAAGGGAGTCGGTGAATTGTGGGCCAACCATTATCTGGCCTCGCGAAAAAAAAACATGGAGAAATCCGCCGATGCCTCAGTTCCAATGTCGGCCGGGCAGGAGAAGCAAAGCCGTAAGGCACGTCGTGAGCTTGCCCTTGAGCCGGTGCTTGATCTCGAAATGGCGACGTGGCTTAGAATAGTTGAAAGCCCATTTCAGATTTTCGAGCGTATGGTTGAATTCTGGCATGATCATTTCCATGTTTATGGATATGAAGGCCGGGTGGCACCCGGCATGGTTGCGTTGAACAGGGATGTGATTCGCGTTCACGCCCTTGGAAATTTTCGCCAGCTCCTTGCAGCTGTGTGTAGAAGTCCGGCCATGCTTTTTTATCTCGACAATGCTTTCAATCAGAGCGGAAACCCGAACGAAAATTTTGCGCGCGAACTCTTTGAACTCCACACCTTGGGCGCTGAAAATTATCTTGGAACCCTGGAACGTGAGCGGGTGGGAAAAGACAAGCAAGGTCGACCATTGGGGTATGTGGATGGCGATGTTTATGAGGCAGCCAGGGCATTCACGGGGTGGCGCGTCGAGGATGGCACGGGTGGTCTGAGTGCAAACAGCGGTCAATTTTTTTATTTTGAAAACTGGCACGATCGTTTTCAAAAAATCGTTCTGGGGCAGAGTTTGCCTGAACATCAGGCTGCGATGAAGGATGGCGATGCTGTCCTTGATATGCTCAGTTCTCATCCGGGCACGGCAAGGTTTGTTGCAAGAAAATTGTGCCGCCGATTTGTGTCGGATTATCCTGCAACAAACTTGGTTGAGAAGGTCGCCGATACGTTTTTGCGGCAGAAGGACTCGCCGAGCCAGATCCGGGACGTGTTGATGGAAATTCTCACCTCCAGTGAATTCCTTTCCGATTCGACAACAAAATTCAAGCGGCCGGTTGATTTCTTTGCAAGCATCCTGCGTTCCGGTTCGAAAAGATTTGATCCATCGGAAAAATTTATTGCGGGATACCAAAGGGCGGGACAAAGACTTTTTGGGTGGCGAACTCCCGATGGCCCTCCGGATTTCGGCATCCCCTGGCAATCGCCGCAGAGTCTCATCGAGAGGTGGAGATTCGCGCAACAGATTGTTCTCGGACAGATTCCTGGTTGTGAAATGGAAATCACGAACATCAAGGATTTGTTCACTCCGGCCGCGATGGTTGGGCTCCTCAGCCGACAACTGTTTGTCGTGCCGCCGGCTGATCCATTGAACAGTCAATTGCTGAAGCGTGCCGCCGGAGGACGACGGATGGACGTGGAGTTGCCTGTAAATCTCGTGCGCGAGAGAATGTCACAAATCTTCGAGTTGGCCTTGATGAGCCCTGAATTTCAATTGAGGTGAACCCAGGTGACACTCACTCTGACGCGCCGCAATCTGCTGCTTGGACTCGCTGGGGGTCTTGCCTCTGTTGAGTTTCTCAGCTCTGTTGCAGGAATTTCCGAAAGAAATGTCGAAGCCCGTGCAGATCTTGTCGAAAAGAACAGAAACGTTCTTCTGGTTGTTTTTCTGCGTGGAGGTTTCGACGGCCTGAGCCTGGTATGTCCGACCTCAGGAGAAGACAGAAAACGATATGAGGCCATGCGCCCTACCCTCGCGCTTCCAATGACGGGTGATGATTCAGCTTTGAAGCTGGATGATCAATTTGGTCTCAATGCCGCCGCCAAACCACTGCATGAGCTTTTCAAGCAGAAGCGTCTTGCATTTGTGCAGGGATGTGGATTGCCTGTTGCATCCCGTAGTCATTTCGCAGCGCAGACGTTGATGGAGTTGGGAGTGGTCCGTTCCGGTGCCGACAATCGTGGTTGGCTCACACGCTTCATGCAAAAGCATCCCTCAAAAGCCGCAGTCATAGGTCCGCTCAGACCCACATCATTGCAAGGCGCAGACAACACACTGGCCTACTCCCGATTGCGCGGTCTTGGCCTGGAAGGATCAGCGGCAGCACAAGCGCAGTTGCGTGCAAGTCTCCGAGAGATTTACGCATTCCAGGGTAGCAGTGGTGGCTATGGCATTGGCGCATTGAACATGCTTGATGAACTTGAGGATCTTTCGTTTGTAAACGGCGCAAAGGCGAAAATGGAATTGCCAAGCGGAGAGATCGCCCAGAAATTTGCCTTGGCAAGTCAGCTTCTTCAACGCGATCAGAAACTTGAAATCATGACACTTGATGTCGGCGGTTGGGATACACATCGTCAGCAAGGCAGTGTTGGTGATGGTTATTTTGCAAAACAAGTGGCTCAGCTTTCGAAGGCGCTTCTTGAGTTTTACCAGGTGGGACTTGCTTCGTCGAATGCCTGGGTGACGACCGTTGTGATGAGTGAATTCGGCAGGCGGGTCAGGGAAAACGGAAATCGTGGAACTGATCATGGGCACGGAAACGTCATGATGCTTCTGGGTCCCCGGGTTCAGGGCGGATTCATTCACGGACGTTGGCCAGGCCTTGCCAATGAATCCTTGTTTGAGAGAGCCGATCTGGCGGTCACCGCCGATGTACGGAGTGTGTTGATCCGTTGTTTGCAGTCGATTGCCCCGACAGCCAGCACTGCAGACGTTTTTGATGAAATGGACAAGCAGCTCAATCCCGATTTCAAATTGTTCATTTGAAAGAGGCCACGTCACAAGGACGTGGCCTCTCAGCGTGCTCACAACAAATTCAACGTTATTTGTCGTCTGCCGGATCGCAAGATGGGCTTTCCAATTCCACCGAAGCGCCTGAACTGTCGGTGCACGAAAGTACTCCCGATTCTGCAGAACAAGAGAGGCTCTTTGTCACTGCACCCTCAGAGTCCAGATAGCTCAGCGACAACGAACCAGACTGTGCCTGACAACTTTCGCCCGAGCCCGTCATAAGAAAATTGGTGAAGCTGGTGTCAATCATGCTTCCGTCGGAAAGTGTGTTTCTGCGTGTGCCAGAGACAAGCTCGCGAGAGACAATCTCCTTGCTCGACAAGGAGCGTTTGACGCGCACCACCATGGGATCTCCCACTGTAGTGCTTGAAAAGCTACCCGTCTTTGTGGCGCCGTCCTTGTCGACAAACGAAAAGGAGCGATTCATGCTGCCAGTGACTTTCTTTTCCTGGGTTGAAACACCGGCCGCTGCGTCTTCGCTGTAGGAAACGATTGCCACCGTCCGCTCACCATTCATGGAGAACGACCTCGAAGATGAAATCGTGGTGTTCTTTTTCGTGTTCGTCTGGCTCATGGTCTGCTTTCGTGTTCGCTCGATTTGAACCTTGAGTCCGTAACTGGTGGGATCTGATTTCAGGTTGACTTTGGCTTTGTCGCTGACGCATTGAACGCCAGAAGGATGGCTCCATGTTCTCTTTTCTGAACTCGTGCCGCTTCTGCTGAAAGTTCTCGAGACTTTGTCATTGCTGTCGGACTTTTCAATTGAGATTTCACTGCTGATCGTCACAAGCGCTGATCCATCTGCCTGTACAGCACAGGTTCGGCTGAAGGTCTTGTAGGGGCTACCTGAGTCCGATCCCGAACCCGACAAACTCAATGAGAATCCGGACGCTCCCTCACTGTCGCCCGCGCTTGCCGCGCTGACGGCTTCGTCGGTTGATTGTGCGCCATATTCACCTATGTTTTCTGCAGCAACGATGGCTGCAATCTTTTTTGCGCTCTTCGTGCCACAGGCATTTGAAACCAGAGCCAGCGAACAAAACAGCGGGACAAGATAAATTGACTTCATGGTCGACTCCTTTTCCGGAATGAAGGTCTATTCTACCCTCACTGTATTGTTTCGACGAATTAAATCTGCACTTGAGTGAAAAATATTAAACTACTGTATTTATTATATTTTATATAAACAATGCAATTGACTTTGAATGCCTAATCACGAAATAAATGCACATTCAGATATGCAAGCCTTCAGGGGTGCGGCTGCCAAGGAAGGAGATTGAGGTCCACATTTCCTCCAGAAAGTATGATCCCAATTCTACGGGAACCTGTGTCCACGCGCCGCTCAAAAAGAGCAGCAATCGGGACTGCAGCCGAAGGTTCAATAATCAGCTTGCAGCGTTCCCAAATGAATTTCATTGCTGCGACGATGGATTCTTCAGACACGGTCACGATGGAATCCACTGTGTCGTTTATGATTTCGAAATTCCTCTCGCCCAGGGATGTGAGCAAGCCATCCGCAATCGTCTTGGGATTTTCCGAAGGAACAATCTGTCCAATGGCCATTGAACGGGCGGCATCGTCTGCCGCATCGGGTTCAACACCAATCGTTTTCGCGTGGGGCCGGTGTGCCGAAACAACAATGCCAGTCCCTGACAAGAGTCCGCCTCCTCCGACGGGCGCCATCACGATATCCAAATCGGGAACCTCGCCCACGAGTTCCAACGCAGCCGTGCCCTGGCCGGCAATCACAAAGTCGTTGTCGTAAGGATGGACAACCCGAGCTCCCGTTTTGCACACGATGAGCTCCTGAGTGGCCTCCCTCGCCTGAAGGGTTGGCTCGCAGAATGTAATGATTCCGCCATAACCGGCAACTGCGTCCTTCTTGACCTGGGGAGCATTGCTCGGCATCACGATGTATGCCGGAATACCCCGCATGCGCGCAGCGAGTGCCAATGCTTGTGCATGATTTCCTGAAGAATGAGCGATAACTCCATTTTTTGCTTCTTCATCGCTGAGTGCAAAAACTGCGTTGCATGCACCCCGAAATTTGAACGCTCCGACTTTCTGCAGATTCTCGCATTTGAGAAAAACCTGATGTCCCACGTGCTCATCGAGCGAACGGGATGTGAGAACCGGGGTCTGGTGAACGAAAGCCTCTATGCGTCTTGCCGCGACATGGACGTCGTCGATTCCTGAAAGTTGAGAATAATTCCAGCGGCTCAATGGTTTCGTCATTTTTGATTCAAATCCTCGAGTGGATTTGTCCCCTCTGGGGTTGTCACCGGGAATGGGGGAGGTTCACGATTTGGATTGTTGACGTGATCGGCAACCCGCATGTACCAATCAAAAAATGCGCTCCAGGATTCATGTTTGATCACCTGCCAGAACGGCATATCCGGATAGGTTATTTTTGCAGAAGCTTTGTTGTCACCCACTTCAACCCAAATCGGACGTGAAAATTTAATCTCCTTGTCGCCAAGATCCAGACCGCCGATACCCTCTGCGGGGCCGCTGGATCTGATCACCAAAAGATTCAAAGATGCAAAATCGAGGACTCGATTGTTGTTCTGGTCATGAAACAAAGTGATATATGCCGGATAAGGAAGATTCTTGAGTTCAATTGTAAGACCATTTTTGAACTCGTTGGTGTTTGAGCAGACGAGCTTTTCTTTTGCTGTTTTTTCACTTATTGATTGATTGCCGGCAAGGCCAATCGCACAGACGCTGTGCGGCCCGCTCTTTGTCTTTGATTCGCGCAGCTCTTCTATTTTGATTGACAAGTTTCTTCCCGTTTCACCGGTCAGGTTCAGTGGATCTGTTTGAAGCGTTTCTGCTGGCAAGGATCTCTTGCAACCGCCGAGCACAGCAAGTGCCAAAAAAAGCATAAGGTGCATGGAAACCCCCTGTTTCTTTTCCTGGCTGGGTAAATCTTCCAGAGTCGTTTGAATTGCCAAGCGTCCAGCGTTGAATAATCGTTACCCTAAACCATTTTTTGCCAAACAAAAAAGGGTGCCACGGAACTGCCATTGTCAAATCCTAGCTCACTTCTGTATTCTTGCGAGCCTGGACCGATTCACCGGTCCGAGAAGGAGACCAGTATGGCAAAGAATTTGAATGGTACCAAGACGCATCAGAACCTGAAAGATGCTTTTGCAGGTGAAAGCCAGGCGAACCGTCGCTATCTTTATTTCGCAAAGGTCGCCGATGTTGAAGGCTATCCTGAAGTTGCGAGCAACTTCCGCGAGACTGCCGAAGGTGAAACGGGTCATGCTCATGGTCACCTCGATTACCTCAAGCAGGTTGGTGATCCTGCGACCGGCTTGCCGATGGGTGACACAGTTTTGAATCTGAAGGCCTCCATTGAAGGTGAGACACACGAGTACACCGACATGTATCCAGGAATGGCCAAGACAGCTCGCGAGGAAGGTTTTCCGGAGATTGCCGATTGGTTCGAAACTTTGGCAAAAGCTGAGAAGTCCCATGCGGGTCGCTTTGGCCAGATGCTGAAGTCGATTTCCTGAGATTTTCCCGACGGGGCGCCTCTGGGCGCCCCTTTCTTTTCAGCAACACAGGAGGTGTTTGTGAGTACGGGTGGCGAACGAATTTCCTATCTGCCCAGTGATGGGCTTTCCTATGATCCCTCGGAAAACAAGTACTGGGACAAAGCAGCTCTCGGCAAGGAAATCAAGCGTGCATTCGAGATCTGTCATGGTTGTCGGATGTGCTTCAAATATTGTGATTCATTTCCGAGTCTCTTTTCCCTGCTCGACAACAAGCATGATGGAGACGTGACGAGACTGACCGATCCTGAGGTTCGCACCATCATGGACTCCTGCTTCCAGTGCAAACTCTGCGAAGTGCAGTGTCCCTACACGCCGCGTGACAAACACGAGTTTCAGCTGGATTTTCCAAAATTGGTTCACAGGTACCAGGCCCAACGCCATCGCGATGAAGGTGGTCAATTGCGAGATATGGTCCTGGGCAATCCCGACCTTGCCGGAACACTCTCGCGGGCCAGCTTCGGAATGGCCAATGCCATGAACAAGGTGAAGTTGCATCGATGGTTCATGGAGAAGGTGTTGGGAATTCACCGCGACAAGCTTCTTCCTGAATTTGCTGAGGAAACATTTGAGGATTGGGCCGAAGAACAGGGTCTGATCAAACCGGATTCCACCGATTGTGAAGTCGTTCTGTTTCAAACTTGTTATGTTCAGAACAATGAGCCTGAAATCGGCAAAGACACTGTCGCAGTCATGAAGAACAACGGTGTCAGGATCCAGTGCGAAAAAGGACTGGAGTGCTGTGGAATGCCTCGGTGGGAGTCGGGAGACCTTGATGGTCTCCGGCGTCAGGCTTCCGCAAACCTAAAAAAGCTCGCTCCATACGTCGAAGCTGGTGCGAAAGTGGTTGCCATCAATCCGACATGTTCAATGATGTTCCGTCGAGAGTATCCCGAACTCGTGACAGAGGACGAGAAGGAAATTGCTAAAAAGGTGGCTGCAGCAACAGTTGATCCAAGCGAATTTCTTTGGTCCATCAGGGATCAGGAAAGATTCAACACAGACTTCAGAAGTACCCCTGGTAATTCTGTTGGCTATCACGCGCCATGTCACTTGCGTGCTCAGGCCGTCGGTTTCAAGGGGCGCGATTTGCTGCGCAAGATTCCTGGAGTTGTGCCAAAATCGGTGACAGAGTGCTGTGGTCACAACGGCACCTATGCAATGAAAGTGGAGAGCTTCGAAAGTTCGGCAAAGATCGGTCAAAAGGCTTTCGATGGAATGAAAGCCAGTGATTCCGAGGTTTGGTCTACAGATTGTCCCTTGGCTGCGGTTCAATTCAAGCAATTTGCCGGGGTCAAGCCAATGCACCCGATGACCATTCTCGCACGTGCCTATCGAGAAGATGGGTTTCCACAAAAAGTGATAAAGAAGGAGAAGGAAAGTGAGAAAGGTTGAGCGCGCTTCCATTTTGTCACTCGCGGAGTATGAAAAAGCTCGCCCGTCTCTTCGTGAACAGGTGTTCAAGACCAAAGACATTCGCCGTGTTCACGTTGGAAGTTACCTGACGTTCCTGTTCGAAAATGCTGAAACGGTTCAATACCAGGTTCAAGAAATGATCCGCACGGAGCGAATCGAGGAAGAAGCCCAGATTCGGCATGAGCTCGAGACGTACAACGAGCTGATTGGTGAGCAGGGAGAAATTGGTTGCACACTGCTGATAGAAATTGATGATCCTGAAAAGCGGAGTCAGTATTTGGCCCGGTGGAAAAATCTCTTGACGACAATTTATATCCGCACTTCCGATGAGACCCGAATTTTTCCGACCTTTGATGAGCGCCAGGTGGGTGAATCGAGAATAAGTTCTGTTCATTATCTGCGATTTAAAATGGGTGACAAGATTCCCGCTGGCGTGGGATGCAGCCATCCCGACATCGCAGCTGATACCAAGCTTTTTCCTCAGCAGATTGCTGCCCTTTGTAAAGACATTCTTGCGCGGTGAACAGCAATCCAAGGACCCAATTGTATTTTCGGTTTGGCCAGGCAGTCGTATTGACGACAGCCCTTTGGTTGGTGCGTCTGGCAAATGAGGCAATTCAGTTTTCGAATATTGTTGCTGAGAATCTTTGGTTGATTCTTGTTCGGCCAACACTCATTGTCTTTTTCGGCAGTCTCTTTGCATCTGTTTACGTTTTTCTGAATGACTCTCTTGGCGGGAGAAAATATTGGGCCGCATGCTTCGCATTGGCTGCAGTCTTCTGTCTGGCTTACGTGCCGGACATGTATGCATCCTTTGTAAAGGCCGGAGAGAAGCAAGCTGTACTTCTGTCACTCGCCTTCTATTGCCTGGGCATCCTGACATATGGACTCATTCGAGGTTCCGCCTGCAAGTTGGTGACAAGACTTTTTTCAGGTCGTTTTCATTTCAGGAAGATGAGGTCGGTCTGCACTTTTCTTGCTTTTTTGGTGATTGAATACCTTTTCTTTCACACCTGGCACCCCATCACCTATTTTCCTGCGCTTCCCGTGCCGTTGCCAGCGGCAAGATTTGAAAGAACAACGACCCTGGCGCCGATCACGAATATCCTGTTTGAAACAATGATTGATGGCGAAACGAGGACAAAAATCCACAGCGGAAGTTTTCCCGCGCTTGTGATTCTCGGAGAAAAACTTGCTGCCACCACCAGGGAAGGTCTCGCTGGAAAATCAATGTCAGACAGAGTGGTTGTTGTTCTTCCGGAAACTTTTGTGGCCTTGGACGACATAGAGGATGCCCGGCTTCTTATTGTCCCCGTTTCGGCAGTTCTCATGGATGAGTTCAAGGTGAGTAACATCGTTTGGATACAGGGGGCCTTTGTTCGAAACAACAATCTCGTGGTTGGCACCGAAATTGACAAAGGCCGGGATGGCCCCGCAGGTACAACGGGGCGCACTCCTCCCATCACAATTTTGCGCCGAAAAAACGAACAAATGCCGATGTTTGAGGCGCCTTCAAAAGGAATCTCCTACTCCTCGCGTCCCGAAGACGTCTTGTTTTCGGAAGCACGTCCGCCCCGGGAGCAAAAAGCTCTCACCGGGTTTATGGAAGGTCACCGGATACTTGTTTGTTATGAGTCGTTGTTTCCCGCGAACTGGAAAGTTGGAAAGCCTTCATTGATTCTGACCAACCACCATCTTTTCAATGAATTTCGCCTCATGAATTGGGTGTATTTTGGGTTCCTCAGGCAGTTGGCCTTTGTTTTTGGTTCAGAAGTGAAAGTTGTATCCAACTTCAACGATTCTGGCGTTCTCAATCCTGCATCACGGATTCTGTTCGGCAGTTCCATGGCTCCTGAAGGCTGGGTCACCCTCAAACTTCGTTGAGTGTGGTCAATGCATTTTTTGCCGTTCACAGATTGCCGCTGACATCTGATTCAGATGGTTGTGTCTCGATCCGAAACTCAAGTGATCGAGGACGATTGTATTGGATATCAACATCTCGAAAACCTGGGAGAATGACTTCAACTGGCGAGCGGCTGTTTGCTGCCTGTTCGCCTGCTTCATCTTGTTTATTCGAAACGAAGCTCCGGCAAACTCGGGTGAATCGGAAACAATCAAACAGCAGTTTGACTATGTCTATTCCGATTCCTCGGTCAACGAACCCGCGCAATTCGAGCAGATGGCTG
The DNA here is from genome assembly GCA_049423385.1 of Silvanigrellaceae bacterium. Classification (GTDB taxonomy): domain Bacteria; phylum Bdellovibrionota_B; class Oligoflexia; order Silvanigrellales; family Silvanigrellaceae; genus RFOM01. The sequence goes on from JBMSQQ010000028.1 coordinate 12,368, forward strand.
TCGAATGGAAACCACTGAATCCAGAAAAAAACGCATTGAAGCCGCGAGACGGAAGTGTGTTGTGGCTCAGGTTCAAGATTCATTCGACCAAACATCTGCGTGATCCTGTTTTGATGTTTGAGCGGTTGCAACTCAGGTTTCGCTATTTTCATGAAAACAAGCTGTTGTCTTCATTTGGCGAGGGAGTCCCTTACCCCGGCCAACCCGTTCACTTCCTGCCCGTTCCACAGAGCGACGGTCCGGTGGTTGGATACTTACGGGTCGAATCGTCGCTGCCGAGAATTGGACCTCGTGGACCAGTCTATCTTGGCTCGCGCGCGAAGCTGACAGTTCAATTGGTCAAGAAAGACAGCACTGATCTTTTTGTCATCAGCGTCCTGATGTTGATTGGGGTTTCGGGTCTGGTTCTTTTTTCATTTTATCGGAGCGTGAAGACCTACCTGAATTTGGCGTGCTTTGCGCTGGCGAGCAACGCGTATTTTGTCGGACGCCTTCCAAGCAAGGTTATCTATGACATTGACCCGGTTCTTTCGGGTTTTGTTGGGCTTTGCGGGTTGTATTCGGCTCCATTTTTTTTCCTGCGATTCTTTCGTGAAATTTTCTCGGTCAGGGCTCATGTCATATTGGGTCGTCTCCAGTGGCTGTCTGGCGCATTTATTGTTTTCTCTGTAGTTTTTTCATTGGTAACTCCATCAGGCCCGCTGAATCTTCTGCTGCCATTTTACCTTGTCGCAATTTCCGTCTTTTCATATTCCATCTTTTTTGCGGTGCGGAAATTGAGTCAACACAGCTACGTGGGGACCTTTTTCACGGGTGTTGTTGTACTGTTTTGTGCCGGACTGTGGGAGGTCGGCAGGGAATTCCGCCTATTCAACGCAAACATTCCCATGATCACCTGGGGATTTCTTGGGTTTGTCGGCTCTCTTGTTGTCATACAGGGAAGATACTTCACCGGTCTTTTTCAGCAGGTCGTCGACAGTGGTCTCGCCAAGGAGGAGGCGAGATTGCGCTTGGAACGGGTCTTGAACAGCACCCTTGAGCTTTCACAAACGCGAACCTATACAGAGCTTATACAGGCATTTGCCGATTCACTTGTGGTCGAGTTGAAGCTCGCCAATGAAGATGTGACGATTGACTTTTTCATGCCACCTCGTGGTTCAGATGCGAATCAAGATTTGATGCTGCAGTTTTCTTACATGTATGTCTTTGAGGAAGGACGTGGAAAGTTGTTCGCCGTTTCTGACAGGATGTCCTCCGGGGATTCAGGGGATGAAGGGTCGGAGCGCCGCAGAAAAATCGCTTCCGTCCGGAATGATGAAATCAACAGTTTCAGAAGTGAATTGACCAATACCGCCGCCCCCGATGCAGTGCTGACCATTCCGATTGAAACACTGAGTGCTCTGGGGGCCGTGACCATTCGGAGATTTTCCAAAGGCGGCTTCAACAGTTCGGACCTGAATCACGTTCGAAAGTTTGTCAATTCCCTGTCGTCGTCTCTTCAGATCGCTTTGCAAAATCTTGATTATGTTGCCGAGGTGAAGGCGCGCGTCATAATGGAGAACGAGATGGATGCCGCGGTCAGTTTGCAAGCCGCACTGCTTCCACAGCCTTTGGAGCTTCCGGGTGTTCAATATTCCGCGTTCTGCAAAAGTGCAGGAAGAACCGGCGGCGACTGGCATGGCTACTATCACTGTGCCGAACAAAACCGACTGTTCTTGACGATTGGTGATGTGACGGGTCATGACTTTGCAGCATCCATCATGACCGGCGTTGCCGCTGGTGCTGTGAAGGCTTGGGAGCAAAACGATGCGAAGAGATTTTCAGATGGTAAAGCCGCGCTGGAGGATCTTGCAGCACTGGTGAATCGAGTTTTCTGTGGTTCGAACCGGGGCCTCAAGTTCATGAGCATGTTCTTTGCATGTATTGATCTTGACGATGGCAATTTGCATATTGTCAATGCAGGACATCCACAGCCATTTCGAATCTCAAAACAGGATGGAATATCTCCATTGGTGTCTTCCGGGCATATTTTGGGCCATAGCGAAGAGTCTCATTTTCACGCTGAAACAATTCAACTTGAGGAAGGGGATACAGTCTTTTTCTTTACGGATGGTCTGTTTGAAAACCACGGATCCACGGGTGCTTGTCTCAGCCGACGAAGTCTTGTCTCATCCTTGGGTGGGAAAGAAGATGCCCAAGATGTGCTGGAGTCGGTGTTGGCAAAGGCCCAGATTGTTTGGGGCGAGCAAGCAGCCGAAGACGATGTGACACTCGTTGCGGTAACCTGGAAAGAAAAAAGTGCGATCTCGGGGCGAGTCGCATGATTCCAAAAGTGAGTTTAACTGAAATCAAAAACTCACTTTTGTGTTTGCGAGGGTGATTGCCATCCTGCTCCAGTTGATGGTCCGGTTTTCCGTTCCGCCTGCTTTTTCCTTTGATTGGCTCCATCCGAGGTCGATTCCGAAACCGACTTCGATATTCTCTTCAATCTCCCAAACCCAAAGACCTTCAACTGCGACTCCAATTTCAGCGCTGCTCGTGTCGAAAGAACGTTCATTATAGAGTTCGTTCACCATCGCGTACCAAGGTGTAACTTGCAGGTCGAATCTTTCGTCCTCGATGTTCAATTGATGATTCACGAATAATCCGAGTCGGTCTGCTGAGCTTGATTTGGCAACTTTTCCACCGATGTTGATCGCGGGATTGTAAACAAGGTGTTGGATTCCGGCCAGCACGCCAATTTCGGTGTCTTCACCAGCTTTGATTCCCAGCCACAATTCACGTCCGCCGGTCGCGGCGTTCGGATAGGCGTAAACAACGTATTTGTCGAACTCGAGTCCGAACTCGAGTGACGGAAGACTGGATCTTCCATCGAGTCCAAAGGTGTCGACTGCGGTGAGTTGTTGTGTTTCCTGATTCCCCTCGCGCGGCTTGCTGATTTCCTTTTCAACCGATGCTGTGACGCCAGGCATGGCAAGCGAAAATTTAACGCCCTGTTCGGCCAATGCCAAAGAAGAAATCAGTAGAGAAGCCGTCAGGGATATCAATTTGAACTTCATTGCTGCGCTCCCGGGTTTCGTCAATAACCAATCACCGGTAGCTTAAAATGACAATTTTAAGCGCGCAAGCTTCACCACTCCGGTTTTTCAAGGTGATAGGATCAAACACCCTTGAGAATAGTTCTCGCGAATTTGATGAGGTCGTCCTTTGGAATCATCATTTCGCTTCTTGTGCGTCCCCCGCAGCCCATCAATTCGATCATGTATCCGCCATTTTGAAGTTTGCTGACCGCTAGAATACCCGAACTTGACTCGACGGAACAACCGCCACCGGTTGCATTCAGCGCGATTGCTGGCATGTTTCCCTTGAGAGCTCCAGCAATAAATTGGCTCGTGGTCGTCAACGCCTGATCCAAATTTCCGCCACAAGATGGCACATCGGCCGCGGGTGGCTTTTCAAGCATTGCAAGTGCATTTTTTGGAGCAACAGAAGGAATTACTTTTTTTCCATCGTCTGAATGTGTGATGGATGTCTTTCCGTTGCGTTCAAGTTCCTTGATGCTTCCAATGATTGAAGCGAAGGCCTGATTGGAGGGCATACACCATTCATATTTCTTTTCTTCAATTGAAGCTGCGCGGGTTGTCTGCAGGGACGCCTCTTTAGGCTTGCACGCAGCGGCAGAAATCGCAGCAAGCGCAATGACAAAAGAGACTTTTTTGATGATGTTGTTCATGACTCCCCTCGTTCGATATTCAAAGATTCGATGATATCGTTTTACGACCGACCGCAATGCTCTCGTGTGGGTTCGGTTGAATTTCGGGTGACTCAAGAACTTTCGGTTAGAACCCTGAAATTACATATATTATTTGGATCACCTCAGCGTGGAGGCACTTACGGATGGGATTGAATCGATACACAGGAATTCTGTTTTCAATTGCGATTCTCTGGTTCTCTGGTTGTGGTGCCAAGGAAAAGACGGTCGTTGTTCAGGGTGAAACCAAAAAAATTTCGACCAACGGGCCTTGCCCAATTCTGCTTCCCGAGAAAATCAAAAAGGGTCGCGATGTGGAGTGTGGAATCATCACGTCCGATGTTGAAAAAGACAACCCTGCGGCGGGTGAGATTCGTGTATCATACTTTCGAGTGTTTGCAGTCAATAAATCCAATGCGAAGTCACCGGTAGTCATCCACTTTGGTGGTCCCGGTGATGACGGAGAGGGACCCTTTCAGTGGGCTGCCAGCAAGATAGATTCTTTGGCCGCAGACCGAGACTTGATTGCAATTGGTCAGCGCGGGACGACCCATTCATTCGTGCTTCCCCAGTGTCCTTCGATTTCGCCAAGCAATGGCACGCTGGATGCCATTCTTGACGCCGAAAGAAGGTCCTCCGATCTTTGCAAAACATTGCTCGACAACGCAGGCATCACGCTATCGGCTTTCAGCACGACCAGTGGCGTTCGCGATGTCGAGGCTTTACGTATCGGCTTGGGGTTTTCGAAGGTGTCCTTTTATGGCATTTCCTATGGAACGGAGTTTGCGCTGGAATATGCGCGTCAGTTTCCGGCAGGAATCGACAGGATGTTGCTTGATTCAACGATTCCGCCGAATCAGGACATGGCTGAAAGCCATATTGATGAATTCTCGGAAATTCAACGTTACCTCAAGGAACTTGTCGCTCGCTGCAAGGCATCGCCACAGTGTCTTTCATCGTACAGTGGAAATGTTCCTAATTTCGATCAGCTTTTTGAGACAGTCATGTCTTCACCGAATCCATTTATTGTTGTGCAGGGTATTCCCATCAGCAGAATTGAATTATTGTTCAGAGGTCGCTCAGCCGGCATGAGCAGGGTAAAGCGGGTTCAATTTGCTGCGATGATCGAAGCTGGTGTTGCACCCAGCCTGCAGTACACAGCAGATCTCCTGGACAGCAAATATTCTCAGAAATTGGCGCTCTGGCGTGGTCTTGGAGTTCCTATACCCTCCGATTCAGAAATTGCTGCCATGGAACTGGGTTTTGATGGTGGTGGTGGCGGCACCGGTTTTTCGGCCGGCATCAACACCTTTTTGAATTGCGCGGAGAATGGATTTGCCGCAGCAAGGGTTTCGTCCCTCATTGCAAGTTCAAGTTATTCATTCATTGGCTCGGGACTTCGTCAGTGGATTTACGACCTGGCGCGTATCCGCGAAGCTGGTTGCATTGCCTTCAAACCACAGAATGATGCAATCCAGGATTCCTTCAAAACGCCCGTTCAATCGCCGGCAAAAACATACATCTTCAACTCGAGTTTTGATTCGGCAACGCCGCTCAAGCATGCGCAGCTGGCAAAACAGTCGTTGTCTGATGCGACGTTGTTCGAGTTTCCGTGTACAGCCCACGGCGTCCTGGTTTCTGCATCCTTGGAATGTGAAAATTCGATAATATCAAAGGGACTCGATGGAACGCTGACGCAGGAAAACGTCAATTGCGTCTGTAGCGAGTGAATGGTCCCGACGCACTCAGTCAATGACAGGAGATATTCACTTCTTTCGGAGGTGAGTTTGGATTCTTTGAGTCAAAAACCACCTTGAGTCCATCGCGGGCGATCACGTCCTTGATTCTCCTCTCCTCCATCAGTTTCTTCCGGTATTCAGGGTCCACAATCCAACGGATTGGAGCCGAGGCTTGTTCTCCAAGATCGCGGAAATTTTCGAAGCGGATGGTGATGGTCAACATTCCAAAGGTATGGGGTGGTCCGTCACGACGATCGTTGGTGTTGTTCCATTCGCTGGAGCGTCGGACGATTCCAAGGTCAAAGAAGACGCGTTTGTAGCGAACAACGACTCCCGCCTTGAGATCTACCACAAACGGAACGGTTGATGTGAAATAATCACTGTTTCCATCAATTCGATAGTTGTTGAAAACAAGTTTTGCCTCACTTCCAAAATAAAGGTTTAAACTCCAGTCGCTGTGGCAAAGAATTCTCTTGAGCCGATTCTCAGGACTCATCATCGAAAGTTCTTCGGCCAACGAAGGAGTCATCTTGTTTCCAACGTACATGTCGATGAGTGTGCCGAGCAATCTATAATTGAAAACCAATCCGGCATTGATGTAATTGGTGAATGAACCAGCATTGCCACCGCCATTGATGATGACATTGTATTCAGGGTTTGAATCGCCGTAGAGGTCGCCTTCGCCCAGTTTTACAAATTTCTGAAAATTGACATTGAAATAGAAGCGATCGGCGGCTTGGTAATCCCAATTGACCTCTTTGTCTCCAATAAGCCGATGAAAACCGTTTTGAACCTGTTGGGCATAGGAGCCACGGCCAATTGTTCCAAGTTGCAACTCGAGGCGCTGCATCGATCTGGCGCGTTGCTTGTCCTTGTCCATTTTGTATGAATTGACCGCGCCACCACAATAAAGCACGCCCGCATTAGGCGGTTCATTGGGTCGCTTCGTTCCAATATCATTGTTGGATGTGTTGTAGATGTTCTGTCCACAAAGAAAAAAGAAGTCGGTGTGATCGAAACCAAGTTTCTTGAAGAACTTTTCAAATTCAGGATTGTTGAAACTCAGTTCCACACGCAAACCATTTGTGTAGTACACATCGGTTCCGCCCAGGAAGTCGTTTTCCATCGTCATTTTGAGACCGTCGATGACGGGGCGATCACGCATGAGATTCTCTATTTCCTCATCGGGAATAGAGTCACTCTTCAATGAAGCAATCAATCTCTTTTCATTTTCTGCTTTGAGTGCTTTGAAAACGGGAACCAGCTTTTTGTCCTTGAAGACGAGCCGGAGCTCCTTGTCGTGGTCGGATATTGACGTGTCATAGAGAATTTCGATGATTTCTTCGACTTCGTCGTAAATCTTCTTGTTCTCAAAATAGTCGGGTCTATCAAAAAAGCTTGCGCGTGCGGGATTGAGGACAAGGAACGTCAGAACAAACAACAAGACACGATACAGCATGGAGGCCCGACCTTGTTCAAGAGTGTGAATTCATTGGTCGTAGCTACAATAGGCGAGATTTTTAATCAATTGATGGTGCTGAGTTGGGCTTCATTGAATTCATATTCATTCGTAAATCTTGCGTGTTAGCTCGGCCGAGATACTGATCAATTGCTGCCGCGGCACGCCGACCCTCGGCAATGGCCCAGACCACAAGTGATTGGCCCCTGCGCATATCCCCTGCTGCGAAAATGCCATCAATGCTTGTCTTGAAGTCTGTTTCGTTTGCCTCAATGTTGCCTCTGGCAGTGAATTTGAGGCCCTCGGCTTCGAATCCTTCTCGATTTTCGGGACCGATAAAACCGCATGCGACAAGCGCGAGTTCGCAAGGCCAATTCTGAGGTTGGTCCGGAAAATCAATTGAATCAGAGGAACTTGTCATATGATTTCGGGTCGAAATCGCGGTGAGTTGGCCGTGTTCATCGCCCTCAAAGCCCGTGGATTCGATTTGCCAATAGCGCTCACCGCCCTCTTCCTGCGAGGACGACGTGCGCAGGATATGGGGCCACTCGGGCCAAGGCGTCGTGCTGGGGCGGAGGTCCCGGGTTGGCATGGTGCCCACGTTCACGGGCTTCGGCATGATTTCAAATTGCACGACAGATTTGGCACCCTGGCGAAGCGCAGTTCCAACGCAATCTGAACCTGTGTCGCCTCCGCCAATGACGACGACGTTTTTTCCTTTGGCGGAGATTTCGAGTTCGAGCGGAATAGTCTGGCCTTCATTCCGTCTTGTCGCCTGACTCAAATAGGAGTGGGCAAAATGAACTCCTTTCAAATTTCTCCCATGGAGAGGCAGATCCCGTTCGCGCGTTGAGCCACAGGCCAAAAGAACCGCGTCATGTTCCGAACGTAGTTTTTCAAGGCTGACATCCGTGCCAATCTCGATTCCGCAGACAAACTCAACCCCTTCGTCGCGCAGCAGCTGAATGCGCCGTTCGACCTTGTCTTTCTGCAATTTGAAGTCTGGAATTCCGTAGCGGAGCAACCCTCCCGGTTGTTCCGCACGCTCGAAAACAATCACCCGATGTCCATGTCGATTGAGTTGCTGAGCGGCTGCAAGACCCGTTGGCCCACTGCCAATGATTGCAATACTCTTTCCGCTTTGGAGGCTTGGCATTATCGGCTTTATCCAGCCTTTTTCGAAGCCCATGTCTGCGAGTGTCATTTCGATGTTTTCGATGCTCACCGGTTGCGAGTTGATACCAAGGACACATGCGGTTTCGCAAGGTGCTGGACAAACCCTTCCTGTGAATTCCGGAAAATTGTTGGTCGAAAGAAGAGACTCCAAAGCATCTTGAAGATGTCCCTGCGACGCCAGATTGTTCCATTCCGGAATTACGTTGCCGAGCGGGCATCCGCGATGACAAAACGCCACACCACAGTCCATGCAGCGACTGGCCTGAACAGCCAGAGTCTCTTTACTGTAACGCATGACAAACTCTTTGGAGTGACTGAGTCGTTCTTTTGGCTTTTCCTTGTCGAGTTCGGCCCGTTGATACTTCAGGAATCCCTTGGGATCAGACATGGATCTCTTCTCCTGCTGACAAGCCGGTTCTGTTCGAAATGACGTCCGTGGTTGGTGGATCTACTGTTTGATGTTGCATGATGCTCTTGACGATACCCTTATTTACCGGCGACTCGATCGGAGCAACGATTTTGAACTTTCGCAGGGCCGAATTCCAATCATTCAGGATGCGAGCAGCGGTGGGACTCTCTGTTGCGCGAAAATGGTTGGTGATTTGTTGCCAAAGGAATTCCGATTCATCGGAAGATTCAATATCCTTGATTCGAACCATTTGGAGGTTGATATTTTCTTCGAGTTGGGAATTGGGATCATGGACAAAGGCAATCCCACCACTCATGCCAGCTGCAAAGTTTTTGCCTGTGGCACCGAGAACCACGACACTCCCGCCTGTCATGTATTCACAGCAGTGGTCACCAACGCCTTCGATGACAGCGTGCGCACCGCTGTTTCTGACTGCAAATCGTTCACCCGCAATTCCACGTCCGTAGAATTCACCCGAGGTTGCTCCGTAGAGTGTGGTGTTTCCACAAATGACGTTGGCACTGGCATCCCCTCTGAAGTCCCGATCCGGAAGAAGAGCAATCTTTGCTCCGGAAAGGCCCTTGCCACAATAGTCGTTGCATTCACCCTCAAGGACTGCCGAGATTCCGTATGCACCGAAGGCCATAAAACTCTGTCCAGCAGCTCCCCGCAAATTCAGCCGAATGGTGTCGTGTTCGATGGTTTGCGTCCCCCATGTTTTTGTCAGCCAGGATGACAAGAGTGTTCCCACACTTCGGTCGATGTTGGTGATTGTTGAACTGATCATGCACTTTCTGCGAACCTGCATTGCCTTCGTCGCTTCTGGCAGCAGCACTTTAGCATCGAACCTTTTGTCAATATCGTGATCCTGATGCTCGAAGCCAACGTTGGCACGAACCCAAGGCTCACCTTGCACGCGGAGTAACTTGGAGAGATCGATTTTTCGAAGGTTCCCCGTTTCGTCGCGACCCTTTGCGATCAGCAGGTCCTTGCGGCCCACCATTTCATCGACTGTCCGCAGGCCCAGGCCTGCCATGATTTCGCGGAGTCCTTCTGCCAAAAGAAAAATATAATTGATCAAGTGCTCGGGCTGTCCGTGGAATCTTTCACGGAGTACGGGATCCTGGGTCGCAATACCCACAGGGCAGGTATTGAGATGACATTTTCTCATCATGATGCAGCCAAGGCTTACCAACGCGCCCGTGGCGATTCCCCACTCTTCCGCACCAAGCAAAGTCGCAATGGCGATATCCCTGGGTGTTCTGAGTTGACCATCGGTTTGAAGTATCACTCTGCTCCGCAAACCCTGGATAACCAAAGATTGATGTGCTTCGTCGATACCCAATTCCCATGGAAGGCCAGCATGCTGAATCGAGGAAAGGGGACTTGCGCCCGTTCCACCTTCGCAGCCGCTGATGAGGATGACATCTGCTTTCGCCTTCGCAACTCCTGCTGCTACCGTGCCCACCCCACTTTCGGAGACGAGTTTGACGCTGATCCGTGCCTGTGAATTGGCTGACTTCAAATCGTAAATCAGCTGAGCAAGGTCTTCGATGGAATAGATGTCGTGGTGTGGAGGAGGCGAAATGAGTGTGATGCCCTGAGCGCTATGTCGTGTTCGAGCGATATGCTCATCAACCTTGTGGCCTGGGAGCTGACCACCCTCGCCAGGCTTTGCTCCCTGGGCGATTTTGATTTGCAGTTCTTGTGCATTGACCAGATATTCGATTGTCACGCCAAATCTTGCGCTCGCAATCTGCTTGATTGCACTGTTGCGGTTTGGCTTGTCCGGAAGACTTCGATAGCGCGAAGGTTCTTCACCACCTTCACCCGAATTGCTTTTAGCGCCAATCCTGTTCATCGCGATAGCAATTGTTTCGTGTGCCTCGCGACTGAGTGAGCCGAAACTCATGGCACCCGTGGAAAATCTCTTGACGATATTTCTGACGTCCTCAACCTCGTCCAGGGGCAACGGTTTTTCCGATTTCTTGAAGGTCAAAACCGACCTCAGGTGAATCCTCTCAGTTTCGTCGATTGCTTTGCAGAATTTCACAAAATCTTCGCGTGAATTGAGCATTGTTGCATTCTGAAGCGCAGAAATCGATTCGGGATTGTGAAGGTGGCGCTCGCCATCGCGCCGCCATTTGTAAACTCCACGATCGACAAGCCGCGGTGCAATGGCCGAGGATGGTAACGCTGCTTTCTTGTGGATCCAGAATCGTTCAAGAACATCGGCAGCTATCTCGTCCAAAGAAAGTCCATGAACGCGACAGGTGGTCCCCTTGAAAACGGTGTCAATCACTTCCGGATTGATCCCTATGGCTTCAAAAAGCTGCGCTCCACGGTAAGATTGAAGGGTGGAGATTCCCATTTTTGCCATAATTTTCAGAAGACCGTCGTTGACGGACTTGATGTAGTTGTGGGTTCTGCGCTCTTCCGAGATGGAGTTTGAGAATCCTGCCTGTTCTGAACCCGACTGTATTGTTTGCAGTGCAAGCCAGGGGTGAACGGCCGAAGCGCCATATCCAATCAGCAGTGCAAAGTGATGAACTTCACGTGGCTCACCACTTTCAACCACCAGACTGCATTTTTGCCTGAGTCCCATTTCCAAAAGGGAATTGTGAAGGAATGCAGTCACCACAAGAGGTGGGACGGGTGCCAATTCATCATCTGCATCGACATCTGAAAGCAACAGGATGTCATGACCTTCCGAAATTGAATCGATAGTTGCCTTCAGGATTCTCTCCAGAGCGTCTGAGAATTTTTCACCCGCGGCGGAAAATGTTGTGTTGATTTTCGCGACACGTTTTTTCGCGTTCCCGTCCGTCAAAAGAATCTGAACGTCTTGTCTTGTGAGTACGGGATGCAGCATGCGAATGCGATGACACTGTTCTTCGCTTTCTTTCCAAAAACTGAGTTCTCTTCCCAGAAAAGTCGTCAAGGAAGTCACTCGTTCTTCGCGCAGGCAGTCGATGGGAGGATTCGTTACCTGAGCAAACAGCTGCCGGAAGTAGTTGTATATGAGCGGTCTTTTTTCCGACAAAATCGCCAAAGGTGTGTCGTTCCCCATCGAACCATCTGGCTCTTTTCCAAGGTTTGCCATCGGGGCCAGGATAAAAGTGAGATCTTCCTGGGTGTATCCAAACATCTGGTGCAGGCAAATCTCACCGATCGAATTGCCGTGTTTTTCGGTTTTTCTCTCTGAAACGTGTCCACCGACTCTTTCATCAAGGCATATCCGCTGTTGCGCCAACCAATCGGCATAGGGGTTCTGCTTGGAGAGGCTTGCCTTGATCTCTTCATCCGGAATCACTCGTCGAACATTCATGTCGACCAGCAGGATGCGTCCAGGTGCAAGCCGACCTTTTGTGATGATCTCTTCCTGTCGTCTGGGCAGCACTCCTGCCTCCGAAGCACAAATCACCGTCTTGTCACGCGTGATCCAGTATCGGCCGGGCCGAAGCCCGTTCCTGTCGAGAATGGCACCAACCTGGCCGCCATGAAAAAACGCCATAAGCGCCGGTCCGTCCCAGGGCTCCATCATAGTTGATTGGTATTCGTAGTAGGCTTTCAGTTGGGCGTTCATTTGGGAATCTTTTTCCCATGGCTCAGGAATCATCATCGTGAGCACGTTCGAAAGTGGCCGGCCGCTTTGCAAGAGAAAGTCGACTGCGTTGTCGAACATGGCAGAGTCGCTCATCCCGGGCGTGCACACAGGGCCCAGAGACTGCATTGGCATTTCGCAGTCCTCGTTATTCACCAATGCAACTCTGCTCTGAAAAGCAACAACATTTCCGCGGAGTGTATTGATTTCACCGTTGTGAGCGAGCTTTCGGAACGGCTGAGCGAGTGGCCATGCCGGAAGGGTGTTTGTACTGAACCTCCGATGCACAACTGCAAAGCTTGATGTGAATTGTCGATTTGCAAGGTCTGGATAGAATTTTTCAAGTGACTCGGACGTCGTCAATGCCTTGTAGCAGATGCTGTCGGTCGACAGGCTGCAGATATGAAAGCGAAGTTGCGTTCTTCCGTATCTTTCCCTTGCCTTCTCTTCGATTTTTTTCTGAAAGATATACAGTCGTTTTGCGAAAGATGATTTTTCCAGTCTCGAATCAACCATCACGAACTGGTGAATCTTCGGACAATTCGCCCTTGCAATTGGGCCAAGGACGGAAACGTCCAACGGAACACTTCGATTGAACAATAGGCTCAATCCTTGAGCCTGGGCTTCTTGTGACCAGTTATTCTCCCATTCCGAACACTCCGATGGATCCGAAGGCATAAAAGTCATACCCACGGCATACTCACCAGCCTCAGGAAGTTTCTTCCCAACCCTCGAGGCCGACTGTTTCAACAATTCGTGTGGAATGTTCAAAAGCAATCCGGCACCATCGGACGTGACACCGTCGGCGGCGACTCCGCCGCGATGTTCCATACGGCAGAGCATCTGCAAACCATCTCGAACAATCTGATGGCTTTTTGTCCCCAGGATGTTTGCTACAAATCCCACGCCACAGGCGTCCGCCTGGTTCAACCTGGGATCGCTGAATTCAAATCTGTCAGCATGATACGTGGGCATTCCGGAACCTTCCACAGCGGCAGAATACAGTTGAGCCTGATGAACAATTTTCGGTTCAAGATTCGGTTGCAAATTTGTGCAGACAGATAGGGATAATTTGCTTTGTTTGTACAGTATTCCGGGAATTGTGGTTCAGACAGCAAAACAGAGGCATGGAAATATTGCGCGCCGACGCAAACATTTTGATGGAAGTGAGCAAACGACACTCAGTTGCTTCAACTTTTGCCGTTCGAATTTATTGCCGATCGACACCTATTCAAGGTTGGGGAAATGGACTCGAGAAATTGACCCGCTCCAGCTGCACGGGATTTCCAAGACCATCGAGCGACGGAATCGAGTCTGGCAGGTCAGCCTGATAAAGAATCTGTCCGGTTTGTGGAATCAGTGTGTTGAGCATGAATTTATCCACCGGGAACGGAATTGTTGGGTTGATGTCCATGAACGACAGCGTGTTTCGAACTGGAATATCCGGATTCCCCAGAAGCTGGCGTGCACCATCACCCAAGGCACCCAGGGCGAGTTGGACGGTTCCGTGGTTCTGGCTCCACGCACGCACCCTTCCAGGATAATACGCATGATGATGACCACTCACGTAAAGATCGACTTTGTAGCGGTCGAACATTTCATAAAGCTTTCTTGAATCTGCCAGGATTTCTCCGGGCCGCTCACGACCTTTGGCAACCGCGAGCAATGGAAGGTGTCCAACAACAATCCGGGTGGAGATGGATGAATCCATTGCCAGTGTCTGGAGCTGCTGTTCGAGCCAGTTCTGCTTTCTGCGGATCTCGGAAGCAGATGTACCATCGATGACGATGATTCCTGTCGTACCGTGACGAACAGAATAGTAAAATGGAAAATCCTCGCGACTCAGCCATTCGAAGGGATTTGCAGCATTGTCAACTTTACTGGTCCAGAATTCTTTCGCGATCTGTCGCTCGCGATCAAAAATGAATTGACCACTGGGACTTCGCTCGGATGAGGCATCATGATTGCCGAGGGCGGACAGAAACGGAATCTCCAGATTGTCCAGCGGTTGAAGGACGACTCTTGAAAATTCTCCCCACATCGCACGGAGTCTTTCATCGGTCAGCGAGAGTTGTTGACCAGCCACCAAATCTCCGGCGCCGAGAACGAGTCCGCAATTCAGTTTTTTGAGACGATTCATGGCGGCATGCACCGATTGCGGTAGCTCAACGCTTCCGTAACTTCCGTTCATGTCGCTGACAAAACAGATCCGTTGATTTTTTTCATCATTTCCAATCGCACGAGGTGCTGCATGGATATCGCGGAAGTCGCCTATTGACCACATGCCGAAAAGTGCAAGGACAACCGGAAAAGGCCTGCAAAGCGAAAGAAAATTCCTGGAAAAAATCGCTGGCATTGGATTTCTCTCCTTTGAGGCGAAGTTACACCTTTCGAAAAACAGTGTCATATTTTTTGCACTTTTTTTTCAAATTCTCGTCGAATTCCCGATCTCAAAGTAATCTGGGTTTCGAAGCTTCGACTACACTCGTTTAAGGGTTTGAGAATGAAGTTTGCGCTTTTTTTCATGTGCTTTATTTTTGAAATGACTGGATGCAGGCCGCGAAGCTTCAATTCGCCCGAAGCCGCTGACCAGAGTGCGATCAGCAGCCTGTCATCTGCGGTTGATTTCTGCTCAACCAAGTCTGCAAGTTCTCCTGTTTGGGGCGCTGACAAAGTTCAAAACGAGATTCAAAGACTCATCGAGGAGCCTGGCTACAAATCGAGCGGTTTGTCTGCCTATGCTGAAGTCTACAGGGCAATGACCGCCGAACGCGATGCGGCACGCTGTTCAAGCGTGGGACCAATGGTGCCGGATTCCCCGCTTGCACGACGACTGAATGATGCGCTTGCGGATATGATGACCAAAGGTTTTATCGAGAGCCAGAGACTTTGTTTGGCCACGCTTCAGGGAGGCAAAGCAGCTGTGCCGGACATTGGCGCTCAGCTCTGTCAGCAAAGCGGGCAGGCTTTATCTGAGCGATGGTCAACCCTTGAGCTTTCGATGGCATCCACGGCTATCTACCTCTCTTCGTTGATGGGTATTGCTCTTTCGGCACTCCCCCATGCGGATGTGCTTTGGGCCGATACACCCTACCGCACTCTCGAAGAACGCATCGAAGCCATGACACATTTCAAGCCAACCTACGACGCGTTCAATCTCTTTCTTTCCAACAATCTTCACACGGTCGCCAATGTGCTTTTGAAGAACCATCGAATTGATTGCGGGCTTTTTGCTGTGGCGGCAAAGGCAGCCGAAATCACCAAAGCACCAACAATTGTCTTCAAGGAGATTCGCGACAGGACATTCTCTCTTGGGTTGGAACTTTCTCGAAGTTGGCCACGCGGGCTTCATCCGATCACGGCAGGCGAAAAAACCTGGAACGTGGGCAGGAGCTTTGGAGTCTTTGCCAAAACTCCAAATGCGTTGATTGAATTGTATGATCATGGAAAAAATTCGGTGACAATCCTCAAGAACCCATTAATGAAGGTGTTCAAGGGGCGAGATGCACCCAGTTATGTCACCTTTGAAGGATTGACTTGCAACGTTCCAAGGTGAGCTAATTTTAAGGGGTGAATGTTGTCTCACATCACATGATCTTGTCAAAAGGCTTGACGACGCTGTCGATGCGAAAGTCAACATTTGAGCTGTCTCGCTCTTTTTCAAAGACGATGAAGATATGGTGGTTGAGAAGATTCTTGGGGTTTGTGTTTATCTTGAGCTGTTCGCCATAAACCTTTTTCTTGTAGGATTTTGGCAATTCCGGCCGCTTCTTCAGGTTTCTGAAATAGCGAATCCATGAGCTGGTAAAGATCAGCGGATACAACAATGGGAACAAAAGCAATGAGCCCTTGCTCAGACGCAGGTAGCGAATTTCCTTGATTCTGAAACCTGCAAGTTTGCCCAGTATTCGCAATTTTTGAAGACCCAGCAGGAAGATGTGTCCATGATAAATTTCCGAGGAAATATTTTTGTCCGACATCCAGATGTCGTCGATTTCGTTGGGTGGCATCTGTTTAGAGGTTTCACTCTCAAAAAGCAGGTAGCTGAATTTCGCCGCCAAATTTGAATATGAAGGCGTTGTGATCAAGAGCCGTCCATTGGCATTCAAGACTCGATTGAATTCCTTGAATGCTTTCAACTGGTCGCTGAAATGTTCGATCCCTTCCTGACAAATGACCATGTCTGCGTGGGCATCAGGAAGTGGAATTTCTTTTGCGATGTCGGCTCTTTTGCATTCCACAGACTTGACCATGAAATATTCGGGAAACAGATCGAATGGTTCAACCTTTGCACCATTTTCCAAAAGCAGGGCCGAAGTCACGCCATTGCCTGCGGGTACATCGACAACAGTCTTGCCGTTCAACGTGTCGCCAAAACTGTCGAGATACTTTTTGACGTGAAACTTTGGGCTCTTTGGGTTGTTGATAAACGCGTCGATCATGTTGGAGTCGCCTACCGTGGTGTGTTCTCGAATGCAGATTGTCTTGATGGAACTATAAGACATAAAATTGACTGTCAATATGGCAAATATCAATTTCATTGGGTTTGTTAAACTGACCAGGGGCAAGGGATGAACGCCAAATGCGCGGGGAATTCATGAAAAAAACGGCTATGATGAATTTGGCGATTCTATGCTTTGCTTGTCTTGCTTCATGCAATCAAAAAAGTTCTGCTTCCCGGGATCCTGCAATAGACAGGGTGTCCCCTGGAAAGGCCACTCCCCAATCCACTGCGACAAGCCCTGCCACCAGCGAAAATCAGCAATCTGCCCAAGAGTCTATGCACCGAACGGAAACTCTCCAGGGCGTCAATGAGTCCAAGCTCCTGTGCGGCGTCTCACCTGGAATCAAGTTGTTTGACATGGCACAGGGGCGAGGGGTGCGAGTCGCGACGCTGAATCTTTACGGTGCCTTTTCGTCGACCGTTGACTCTCTCAAGTCCCGCATCGACTTGCATGCGCAAAACATCATCAATGCAAACGCCGATACAATAGGGATTCAGGAAAGCGAGGATATGTCGCCCGCGGGAATGTCGGTTGAGATGCTTGCGCGGCGTCTCTCCGAATTGAGTGGTCAAACTTGGTATTGGTGTTTCTTCCGATCCAATCCCCACTCCCCGCTCGAGTCGGATACAAATGCCGGTGGTGGAGGTCCTCTCTCCATGGCCATGGCGGCTGTAGACGGAAACACAAAGAAGTTGTCTCAGTCCAGCTGGTTTATGGGTGATTCAATCGTCTCCAGGTTTCCATTCGCCTCGGCTGGCGCACGGAGGATGGCTCGCCGCACTTTGAGTGAATATCTTCTGTGTCAAACTGAGCAGTGTCGTCAATGGGCGATCGGAGAGTCGAGGGTTGTGATGCGTGTCGAATTGATTGCAAAAGGGCAGTCCTTGCATTTCTTCAACTCACATTTTTATACAAACATCACATCAGACAGTGCCAAGAGCCAGACACGTCAAGCGCAAGAAGTGGGAACATACGTCAATGATGTTCTTGCAAAAAGGTTCGCTGCCACGGTATTGGCTTGTGATTGCAATTCGCCACCTGAGGGTGTGGTTCGAACCGAGATTTTGAAGTTGGGATTCTTGGACGCTTGGGCGACGTTGAATCCAACGGTTCCAGGCTTTACAGGTGGTCAGCAACTGGATGCAAAGTCCAAAACTGCGACGAGCCGAATTGATTACCTTTACCTGAAAGGGCTTGCACCGACTTCCGCAGGCCTCATGCCAGAGGCTTCCGCCGCAACACCTGTGGCAGGAACAATAGTGTGGCCATCGGACCATCTGGGCGTTGTTGCAGAGATCAAAAACTGAAACTGATTTTGGTTTAAAAACTTTCAGAGCGATTTGATATATTTCAACAGAGCGGCACGTTCTTCGGTGGTGAGCGTCTTGCCCTTTGGCATCGAACCACTCTGGACTTCACTCTTGATCTCACCCTTGTTTAGAGCCCACTGGGCAGTCGTTTCAAGGCGAGGACTTTTTCCGCCCTTGGCATGACATCCAATACACAGGGCCCGGGCGTTGTCGAAATTAAAGACGACAGGCTGTGGAGTTGTTGTACCGCTTCCGGCTGACATGCCAAGAAGTTTGTCCAAAAATGCGATCATCTTTGTCTTGTCCTGGCCTGCCAAGCCATTGGGAGGAGGCATGCGATCCGCATTGACTGAAAGTTTTGCAGAACCCGCAAAAGTCTTCCAGTCTGCCTCGGTGCCATTCGCTTTGCTCCACACGCTCGCGCCACTGCCACCCGGTTGGTGACACGATGCGCATTTTGCCTTTGCCTCGTCGAGCGTGAACGCAGCCGTGGTAGTTGCGCTGCTATTCGTTGATGAGTTGTTGTTGGCAGGCGTTGAATTCGAAGAACTGGGCGCTGCTCCAACTGCCCCGCCACCTTGTGGCTTGTCGGATGAAGTCGTCGTCGTTGTATCGGTGGGTCCCGGTTTTTTTGTCAGCTGATCCGGTACCGGAGCAGCCGTGCTGCAGCCTGTAGCAACGCCAATGCAAAGCAGAAAAATGGCATTCACCAGGCGCATACTGATCCACCCCCAAAATTCGCATCCTCTAAGGACGTATCGGAAAATCTCCGGAAAAATTAAGTGCAGCGTAATTAAATCTTGTAGTATTGAATATATGCTGCCCGCAAATTTACGTGGGCTTGCTTAAATTGAGCGAAAGAAGTTCCACGCAATTTCTGCAAACTCGATTTCCCTGTTTTGTGTGCCGACGAAACGATTTCCCTTGTCGACCACTCTGCTGGGAGGAGGATGACCTGCGCCGTTCAGCGTCCAGGAAACCACTTTTAAGGGCCTCTCTGAGACAGATACTTCGCTCTGTTTGATTTTCACTTTCTCATAGACACTCTCAATTGCGCTACCGCCATCATTTTCGACTTCGTCAAGCGTGCGTGTCTTTGGATAGGAATTTTCAAGATGGTTGGTCTTCAGCCAAAATTCAACAGTGGCTTTGCTACTCAAGACTTCCCCCCGATGACAAGAGTTCCTTGTTCTGCCAAGACAGGCAACAACTCCACCATTTGCGGGAACCACAGGGTCTTCACTTCCATGGGTCATTAAAATTGGCACCGGAATTGGCGAACCGGATTTGCAGCGTCCGTCCATCGGATTCTTGGCAATATTTCCGCTTGATGTCGCGATACCACCCAGCATTTCCGGCTTTTCCATCGCAAAACGAAAAGTCATCATGGCTCCATTGGACGTTCCAGTCATGAACACCTTGGTGCGATCAATTTTCAGGTCGTGCTGAAGTTTCAAGATAAGAGCTGCAAGGAACCCCACATCATCAGCGCCCGATTTCGACCTGTCGTCGGACCGGCAGTCGTTCCATCCCAACCTTCCCCCGGAATCTGCTGTACCTTGAGGATACACTACGACAAATCCTGCCTTGTCGGCGATGGAGTTCATCACGCCCAGCGCGTTTTGTGAAGGATCGCTCGCAGCTTCTGCGGATCCGCCACCGCCGTGAAGTACAATGACGAGCGCAATGGGCGAGGAATTTGGGGCATGGCCCTGTGGACGGTAAACCCGGAATTTTCTTTCGTCTCCGTTCAAAAGAAGGCACCCATCCCAGAAGCCCGGTTGAATAATCTCTGTTGTCGAGTTTTGGCAGTCGCCTTGAAAGGTTCTAATTGGACCAATGCTGGAGACCGTTGGCTGCCCGGACTGGTTTTGCCGTGAACGTTTGTGCACGCATGCACTGATTATTGCACAAACAGCCACGAAAAAATTCAACAGGATACTTGGGCCGTTCATGGAGTCTCCATCAATCAGGGACGTTCAGGATCGCTTGACCGCGTCTGGAAGAATATCCTCAGTCCTTTTTAAAGAAATTCTATATCAAAAAAAACTCAGATTTTTCGGAAAAGTCGGAGATGGTCTATTTTTTTTCAATATCGGATAACCTTCCAGATGACCGGGCATTTATGCGTGAATGAATTTTTTGTTGTCGGACGTGAAGTGCATTTTTTGCAGTTCGTCAAACTTGACGTGGTTATTCCTGCGCATTCGTGTCGCCAATAGTTGATACATTATGACACTGCTCGGAGTGTGGAGGAAGCCTTGATGAAAATTTTGAACAAGGGATTTGTCCTTGTGCTGCTGACCAACTTGGTAGCTCAAGAAGGACTTGCGGTTGACTTCCAAAAGCAAAGAAAAAAAGAAAACAAGGCGAAAATATCGGAGTCTTCTCGAGAAAAAATTGACAACGATTTGCTCACTGGAATGATTGAAAACCTGAGCTCACTGAACGAATTCAAGTTGAGTGAGTCAATTCTGCAGGAGCATCTTCGAAACAAAGGCAATGATTCCCAAGCTCATTTGCTTCTTTCTGCCGTCTACAGCAGCTGGAAGAAGTACAAACAGTCGAGAAGCTCACTCGACAGCAGTTTGAAATTTAAAAACGAAAACACGGATTCCGCATTTATTGAGTACCAAAGTGCTCTTTTGCTTGGAGTCGAAGGAAAAACTGAAGAGTGTATTTCGATTCTCAAAAAATTGTCTGAAAGTCCCTCGCTCAAAATCGCCACCAAGGCAAACAGGGCGCTTTCAGAAATCGGCATGAATCCCCAAAAAGGCATCTCGCCTTGGCTAGAGCGGAGGCACATCAGTCGACGCGAGCTCAACGAGCTTTCCATGCAAAGACTTCGGGAAGCCGAGGCAGAAGAAAGGGCCAATGGAAAAGTATCCATAGAGTCAGTCGACCTGAAGACTGGGAAAGTTGCAATGGATACCAGTGCAGTCAGACTCGAAACAATTGCCAGAATTTCAGGTTGGTCAACTTGGTGGCCGTTGAAATTCACAGTCAATTCGTCAGTAAACCTCGGAAGCACCTACGATTCAAATATTCTTCAGATTCCGGACAAGCTTGCTCCCCTGGTCTCCGACAAAAGTGGAATTGTTCATTCAGGATCGGCTCAATTGGCTGCCAGCAGCGGATTTGGTCCTGGGAATTTGAGTGCGACTGCGGCAGTTTCAACCTCCATCAATGCAAATCAAGACGCATCCAACCTCAACAGTTTCAATGGCAGCAACAATCTGCAGTGGACGGCCGATGAGACTTCGTCTGGATTGAGTTGGGGCATCACCAACTCGCTGACTGGCAGTTTCATGAACACTGATGGTTACAAATTATATAATTGGGCAAATTCCACGGGACTGGTTGTTGCCAAGAGGTTGAATGAGTCTTTTGGGCTGGATGTCAGCGTCAATGGCGGCCTGCAGAAGTTTCCTGGAGTAGCGGTCATCAACATCAGCGATGACCGAAATGGGCCAACGGTGGGTGCGGCCGTCAATCTGAATGGCAGTGTGGGTGAATTTGGTCTTGGCACAGGATTCAATTGGTCACGGCAATCTGCAAAGGGAATCAACTTCAAAACAACAGGCTCGACGATCTCATTGAGTGCTTCGCGTCCCATTTCACTTCTTAAGTCTCAAATCTCTGTCAACGGTTCGGCGACGCGAAGTCAATTTCCTGAAGCCGAACGCAGCAGAACTGACTCTCAACTTTCTTCCTCTGTCACCTGGTCTTTTCCTGTTTCAATTGTCAGTGAAAAAACAAAGATGTCTCTCTCCGGCGCAGGTCAGTCTTCCGACTCAAGTTTGCCTGATGCTGCATTCAAAAAGTACACACTTTCTGCGGCGGTGGATCATGCGTTCTAAAGAAAATATTTCAATTGTTTGGAATTCGCTGATTTCATTGTTGCTGAGTCCGCTCCTGATGTTTGGTCCTGCAGCTGTATCGGTGGCATCTGCACAGGATGCGCCCAGCTCTGGGGATTCGCCCGCCGTTGATTCCTCAGGAGCAACCGTTCGTAAGGGGAGTATTCGAGTTGATGAAGCCACCACCGGACTTGGAAAGCCGAAGTCCAGTGGTGCCTTGGGTAAGGTGGTTTACCGGGAAGGTACGGTCAAGGTTGATAGAAGCGACGCACAGGCCGGCTCGGAAGTGAAGTCGGGAGCGATGATTGAGGCCGGGGTAGATGGTCGCGCGTTGATTGTCTTGAAGAGGAAGTCAGCGATCAATGCTCCTCTGAATCCAGAGGATCTGCTCGGTACCCGAAAAGCCTCAAAAAAGAAAAATGTCGAGAAGAGAGCGCCGGCCAAAAAGCCATCAACGTCTGCTTCCGCGACGGCGAAGCCCAAGCGAAAAAGGCAACCAGGTCTGAGCAAGGGAATCGATGTCAAACGTCTGCAGTACATTGCCCTGGTAGGCGATGCGCAAGCAAAATTGGACAACAATGAAATTGCCATCGAGACTCGAGATGGTGAAGCGATCATCAATCAAGGCACGAGCCGACTGTTCAATCTGGGCCCCAACAGCAAAATGCGAGTTCCAGCGCAGCCCAAGAATGCCATCACCGGAACATTGTGTCATGGCGTTTTGACGGGTGTTGCGCGGACATCATCTGCTTCCGGTGGTCCAAACATTGAAACCAGTTCTGGCATTGTGAATTTTCCTGCGGGCGGAAGGTTTCTTGTAGAAGCTTCGGGCAGCGGCCAGTTGCAGCAGTGTGATGAAGGCAAGACTGGTGCTCCGGAAGGCAAAGGTTCCGGTGGCATTCGGGTTGTCAGTTTGGATGCTCCGGGTCGTCTTATTCTGGCTCAGCAGCCTGTGAAGGTTTCTCCGGCCAGTAGAAAGTCAACGGAGAAACCTCAAGATGATTCAAAAAAGGAAAGCCGTGTCGAAAAGTCCATGGATCTTTCCCTGAACGGAACAGGTGGCCTTGAGCAAGACAGAGAAAGAGATCCGGAAGATGACGGCGGCAAAAAAGCTGCCGACAACGAGAAGAAATCCAATGACAGCGATAGCAGCAAGAAGACGGCCGACTCTGAAGACAATCAAAAGTCGAAAGGCGGCAAACCGACCAAGAGTGAAGACAGTCC